>CAJTXH010000141.1 GCA_910580005.1 uncultured Lachnospiraceae bacterium
TCCACCTAGTTTTTTGTTGTTATTGTATACCTTGGTGAAAAAATCCACCTAGTTTGACATCTGTCTAGGTGGAAAAATCCACCTAGGGTTTTAACTTTGACCATTCCACACCTTCCATTCCCCAGTAAATTTATAAACAGACCTCGTTTTTGTGGAATATCCATTTATTACAGTCTTTATAAATCCATGGTTTTCTATTGCTTTAACATCATTATAAAACTGCATATGGTTTCCTCTGTTGTATAATCCATATTTTTCCGCCAGGGAAAGATTAAAATAAAATAGCTCATCACCCTGAAGCCGCTCTTCATCTGGAAAATCTTTTCCAGGTTTCCTTTTGCCATAATATTGGGCTTTCATATACATATACAACAGCCTCTGGTTCTTTGTTAAATCCTGGAAGGCAGCAGAATTAAGCATACTTTCATATATGTTAGCGCTGGTGTCATTTGTAATACCAGTACTTTCAAAAAACCTGGGCATGTACCGTTTCCTGCGTTGACCCATATTCTCCTGCCTTTCAGCCTGGCCATTGCCACAAGATAATCCTATAACCTGCCAGACCAGGCTTTTATTCTGTTTTTCATAATCTTTTACCATATTACAATTCACTATGTGCATCACACCACTGGTCGAACTTAACCCTGTCAACCAGCAGCCTGCGGCCTGCCCTGAACAATGCCCCTGATATCTCTGCAAGTTCCCTTGTTTTATTTGCTCCCATGCTTGTATATAAAGCAAACTCATCCATGCTAAGTAATCTTTTATCAGATAATGTTACAATTACATTTCCTTTTTCCCTTGCTGTCATAAAATCCTCCTTTAAACATTGTTTTTTACCCATTATTTCAAAATTTTTCTTTCTTATATTTCTGACACCATTTACACCAAAACTGACACCATTTTTTCAAAAGTTTATTAAAACCTCATAAAAGCAGATATGGACAAACCCCCATTTTATACGGCTTTATAAAAACAGATACCTATGTTATAAAGTAGTGATATTCTTCTCGTGGAAACCCTGCATGTTCTCTGGTTTTGTTGCTGTCCTTGCAGTTGCGAACCAGCGTTTCTCATAGCCTGACATGTATATATATGTTTTTGTCCATTTCAGGATAATTTTAAGAAGCGGTGACCTTTCCTGCCATTTTGCAGCTTCTGACCACAGGACATCATGCAGCTGCTGTTTTGTTGGTGCTGTGGCAACTACCCTTGGATATGGGAAACAAGTCAGGAACCATAAAAGTGCAACCGCCTCCACACTTGTTTTCCCGACGCCCTGCCCTGATTTAACAGCCACCCTCGGGTTTCCTGCCAAATCTGCAAGTGCCTCCTGCTGCCACCTGTCTGGTTCAAATGCCAGGACTTCCTTTGCATATAATACAGGGTCTTTCCTGTATACTGGGATGCGCTGGCTGAAAAACATCTGTCTGGCTGTCCTGTTTGCATCATTCATTGCGTGCCATCCTCTTCCTGCATCCCTGCAATTGTATTTATAACCCAGTCATTTGCAATGCTGGCACTTTCATCTTTTGCAGTATTATTTATGCGCTCTGTCTCTGCCTTGATTTTGGCAACCTTTGCTTTCTGTTCCTCTGTTGCAAGCTCCTCATACTGCTTTATAAGTGCCCTCAGTTCTGACATTGCCCTTGCCTGGGCAGTTAAAAATGTTGCCTGCCTGTCCCATGAAAACTGGAATTCCCATTCTGCCTCTGTACTGCCTTTCCCCTTTTTTACTTTCTTTAGTTCCTTGACCATCTCTTTTTTATTTTCAACGAACATTATTTTCTGGGAACGCAATATAGCAGCATATGAAATCTGGATATTCTCCCATAAAATATCAGTATAGCTTTTATTCCCTATTTCATCTATGATATCCAGCATGTCACCAGGCAGGCATTTTGAAAAAAGACCGTGTTTCTCTGCATTTTTATTCCGCTTTGGCGCACCCCCATGGTTGCCCATGGCATTAGTATTCCCTGCTGGTGCACCAGGCTTCCCTTTGTGAACGTTCGCTTTTTTTCCAGTTTCTTTTTGTGAACGTTCGCTTCCATCCTGTTTCTTTTTGCTGCTGCAAGACCCCCATCTGCCTTCGCTTTTCCAGCGGCGGACTGTGCCATCTGGTTTACCGATTTTCTTTGCTATGTCTGTAAGTTTCATTCCATTTTCATAAAGGGACTGCGCTTCTGCTTTTAGTTTCTTTAAATCTTCATTCCCTGCACCTGCCACATTCCTGCCCCCTTATTAAGTTGTTTTGGAACAAACAGGCAGACCCTCCAGCCTGTGCCCTGCCCACGCCACTGTCATAACTTTGTTATGAACTCTGCACTGCTGTATTTATCCACACCCCTTGCCATCATCCTTAAAAAGTCCTCCCTTGAAAAGCCAGAAAGGCGGAATATTTCCTCTGGTTTCATGCCAAGCTGTTTTCCAATCTCTTCCACAGCCCTGCCCTCATCCATAAGTTCCCTGACAATGTTTTTCATTGGTTCTAAAAGATGTGTGCCCCTCGCCCTGTTATGTGTGACAGTGCCATACATATTGCCTGCCCTGTCCTCATGTTCTACAATAACAACAGGAACTTTGCCTCCAAGCATTGACAGCAGGGGTTCTTCCCCTGCAACTGTCCAGCGGTGGTAACCGTCAATAATTGTAAAATCTGGAGCTGTGACAATTGGAAGTGTCCAGCCGTTAGCAAGTATTGACTGCTTTAGCAGTTCCAGGTTCTGTTTTGAAACTTTGTTAGGGTTATAGCCATTTGGTTTCACTATGTCCCTGTCCACCCACCTGAGTGTTGACAATGGTGCTGTTATTTTATTATCCATCCTGCCCTCTCTCCTTTTTTGCCCTGTTTATATACCTGGTATATACCCTCTGGTACAATGACCTGCATGTACGCAGCTTTGGGTCACCTGAAACAAGCCCTTCATATATTTTTTTACAGTCATTGTTGTCAACAATTGATGAAACCTGTATAAAAAACTTGCGGTAACGCCCTGCTATATACCTGCTGTGTTCTGTAGGGAAATTCCTGTCCATGTCAGAAAACAGCCCCATAAGGGCAGCCTTATAATCCCTGGCAGGCATATCTTTCTCATTTTCCTTCCTGGCATATGTACTCCTGCCAAACATGCTGCTGTCCCAGTACAAAGCAGCAAGGTAAGCATTAGGTTCACGTCTTGTTATACGTTCCATAAGTCCCGAATAGTATTCATCCATTTTCACAAGGTTTCTTGCCGTGTCTATTGAAAAAAACTGTGATACGCGTAACTGTTTCCTTGTTGAACCTGTCTGCCACATTGACATGTATATTCCAGGCAGCCTTATATTTTCTGACATAAGGTACAGCCACACATCATTGTCTTTCCAGTCATATATTGGAAATACCTGGTACCTGCTTGTTATCCTGCTTCCTGCATACCCCATCCTTGAAATGTTCTGCAGACGCTGTAATGATTCAGCAGCACGTACACCTGTTATGCAAATCCCGTCAGGGCAAAGTTTTGTAAGAAAGTCCTGGTATGTATCAGTACGTGGTTTTAAAAGCGGGTGTGTGTTTATGGCAAAAGATGGCATCTTCCTTATCCATACATCTTCCTTATATCTGTCCCAGCATATAAATGTTTCATCATTATATAACTGGTTGAAGCAGTTATAATGTTTCACTTCCAGACAGAACCAGTGGAAACGGGCACCTGCCAGCATAAATTTCCTGCGCCATTCCTGCACTGTTTCCTCTATGCATGGAAAAATTGCCTCTTCATCAATAAAATGAACTGTAAGCTGTGACGGGTCAATTTCCCCTGCCTGTATTAACCCCATGACCACCTGGGCAAGGCACAGGCTGTCTTTGCCACCACTGAATGACATATAAACCGGAAGCCCATTACTGAATACATTCCTTACACGTATCCTTGCAGCTTCAAGTACATTTATGCCTGCCCTGCATCTTCTTATAGCCATATCTTTCCACCACAATTTGGACATATCACAGCTTTTCCAGCACTGGCAGCCTCCCCGCTGTCCGCCACCTGCCCTGCTGCTTCTGGCAGTACGGGTTTCTGATGCCCCTCCTGCTTCTGTCCTTCCTGTCCTGTTAAAATGCCATTTATCTTCTGTTCCTTCCTGGCAGCATTGCCTTTTATATGCTGTATGCTGTCTTCATCAAGTATTCCATATCCTGAAACTTTCTCTGTGACATCCTCTGCTTCTGAAACCATCTGTTTTAATATTTCCTCATCAAAACCAGGGATATCCAGGTCACCGCTTAATTCATCCAGAAAACTGTTTAATGCATCCAGGTCTTCCACGCCCAGGCTGAAAATCTTGTTGTCAGCAATCATAAGTTTCTTTTTCTGGTTCTCTGTAAGGTTTTCATAACGGTATACATATGCTGTCTTTGCCCCCATCATAACAAGGGTATCATACAGCCCGCTCCCTGCCAGTATCACATTGTTTTCATCAATTACTACAGGCCTTATCTGCCCGAACATTTTTATGCTACGTTCAAATTCTTTTAACTGGTGTTTTGTATGTATCCTTACATTTCTCTCTGGCTTTACAAGTTTTTCCAGGCTTATTGTTGTTATTTCCATATATACATCCTCCTGTAATATAACATAGGAGCTTTACTGTATATTAACTTTAATACTGTCTGCCATAGCTGTATCTTATTTTAATGTGCCAAGAAATGTTTCTGCACTTTTGAAATACCTGGCAGCATAATGCACAATGGAACTGTCAATCCCATATACTTCTGCCCAGGCATTTTCTGCACAGCCTGTCCACTGCCTTGCTGGCCATGGATGTGTCCCGCACAGGTAACCATTTTTCCATTTATAAACAGGTGGCAGTTCCAGGCCATAATAATATATAAATGCCAGCACATGTTCATGTGCCCATCCAGAAAGCGGGCTGTACTTTGTTATCCCCTGCCTGTCAGTATAAATATTGCTGCCACTGCCAACATAATTCCCGTCTGCCAGCCTCCTGCCTAAAAGCATCATATCAAGATGTTCCTGTTTATAATACCTTGCCTGTCCCCTGTGCTGTACAATACTGAACCACCTTGATGCAGCCCTGCTGTCCTGTGGGAAAAGCATGCCAGGATGGGCAGCCAGCCATTCCATATCCTGCCCTGTATTTATTACAGCCAGTTTTTCTGGCCTGTTCTTTTCTGTCCATTCCATAAATTCCCTGTATTCAAGGTTGCATACAACCAGTACACAGTCTGTAATGCCTGCCATATGGCAGATTTCCCCAAGCACAAGCGAGTCTTTCCCGCCACTCCATGCATATGCTGTTTTCTTTCCATCTGTATTTTTCTTTATTTCCTCCACAGTATGGAGTACAAGCTGTCCCAGTTCTTCTTTGGACACAAGCCTGCTTATTTTCTGCAATGCTTTTATCCATTCTTCATTTTTTATACACTGTTTCCTGCCAAGAACTTTAACCATCCCTTGCACCTCCCACCTTGCTGGCTGCCAGTGCAACAACACCAGAAAGAACCACTGTTATAAGGCTTCCTGCTGTTTTAAAGATGGCATCCCCTGCTATATTCCCATATGCAAATACTGGCAGCCCGGCAGTTATTGAAGATACAATGCCTGCAACAATACCGAATGGTTTTAATGTTATGCCTTTTAATGTGAATATTGTCGGAAGCAGTGTGGCAGACCTCAATGTCCCATAAAAAAGAAACAGATGCGTAACTGTCAGTCCTGGGATATTAGCTGTTACAATGCCAGCTAACAGCAACAGGAGCATGGCAGCCTTTGTCCTTTTAATTGTATTTCTCCCTGGGATATCTGTTACCAGTGATGATATTGCACACAAATTACTGTCTATAGTAGAAAGAAGCCCTGACACTACCATAAAGAGGAAGGGAACTGCCACCCATGACGGGAACAATGCCCTTACTATCCTGAAACACGTCCGTTTCATAAATTTCCAGTTATCCTGTATTTGTGTAAAAACGGACGGT
>CAJTXH010000142.1 GCA_910580005.1 uncultured Lachnospiraceae bacterium
GCACTGCTAGTTACTATGAACAGCGTAGCTGTGAATAGTAACGAACTGTTACGTTTATTCTGAAAAATAGTACACCTGCCCTTGACAATGAAATGGACTCATTATTATAATAATGTTGGGACCAGAACGCATTCTGTTCCCAATATTATGCCCATCTTGTTATGTATGAGGAAGGCCATTTTGGCATTAAGGAGGAATCATTATGTTTAAACATGTAGCAAAGAAATCCCTGTGCATAGTGCTCGCTGCCGGGGTCATATGTTCTGGATTTTCAGGCATTTATTCGCAGGCAGCGAAAAAGGCTGCACTAAAAACCAAAAAAGTAACAATGAAAGTTGGTCAAAAGAAGAAGATTACGATAACCGGCCAAAATAAAAATGCCGTTTACCGATTTGTTTCTTCTTCCCCAAAAAAGGCAGTGGTATCAAAAAGTGGTGTCATTACAGCAAAAAAAGTAGGGAAGGTGAAAGTTACCGTGACGGAAAAGATCAAGGAAAAGACCCGTAAATTAGGTAAAGTCACCGTACAGATTAATGCGAAGGATACGAATGATGTGCCGGTTGTATCACAAGCTCCGGTTATGCCTTCTGCTACACCGGTGTCTGTCATACCAGCATCTGCAGCACCAGTACCTACTGCAACAGCACCTGCAACACCAGTGCCTACTGCAACAACATCTGCTTACCCAGCGACCCAGCCATCAAGTGAGCCGGCCGTATCACCAACACTGGCACCGGCTATAAAACCGATCAAACCGTATATTGAGGACACGAGTTCCGATGTTCCAGATAATTTTTCAAAAGCCATCAAAGATAACGAGGGAACAGTAGAAAACATTACATATGAATCGACTGTTATCAAAAAGGGTGCCACTGTCATGAGAAAGGCAAAGGTCATCCTGCCGAAAAATTACAGCGCAGACAAGAAATATCCGGTCGTGTATATGCAGCATGGTATTTTTGGAAATCAAAATTCAATGTATAACGAAAAGGTTCAGAACGTTTTCTGGAATGCAATGGCGAATGGTGACGCAGAAGAGATGATAGCAGTATTTCCAAATGCGTGTGCAAATGAGACCGGGGGACCGGTAGGGGCGAATAACGGATTTAATACAGAGCACTATGCCGCCTACAATAATTTCCTCAACGATCTCAAAGAATGCCTGATGCCTTATATCAATGAGCACTATCCAACGCTGACAGGAAGAGAAAATACAGCAATTTGCGGATTTTCTATGGGAGGACGTGTGACGCTTCATATCGGCTTTACGTTGCAGGATACATTCCGCTATATTGGTGCTTTTTGTCCGGCACCTGGTATTTTCACCCACAGCGATAATGGTGTGAATGAGACAGGACTCTTCACTCCAGAAACATTTACACTTCAGGAACAGTATATGGATGATACGCTCGTTATGATTGTGAAGGGAACGAACGATGGTACAGTGAAGCAGTTCCCGAAGGATTATCACGATGCGCTGACAGCAAACGGTGTACCTCATCTATACTTCGAACTACCGGGCGGCCACGATGGCAGTGTTTACAAACCGGGACTTTATAATTTCCTCCGCCGTATTTTCCACCGAGAAGGATAAGAATAACATGTGAGAGGCACGAAGTCTTACGAAGCTTGAAAAGATCTTGCTGAGTAAGGCTTCGCTTTTTTATATAGCAGAACCATCATATGTGACTAGAGGGGATATGCAATCATATTGAATAGGCGCAGTTTTGATATGGGTTATGTTATCATGCCATAACCAATTAGTACCAGGAAGTACCATACCAACATCTTTACAACTTGCAGTATACTTGCCCGCCAGAAACATTGCTGGATTCTTCTATGAGCTCTTCCATGTCTTTTTCCATCTTGTCTGTAAAGGCTTTAAGCCATATATGCCTTATGCCGTGCTCCGCATGGCACAAATAGGAATGAAAAACAACCTCCTGTATAATAATGCATTTTAAACAAATTATGCACTAATGTACAGGAGGCTTCTTCTAAATCTAGTAATGTCTACCTTTTATTATTTGTTTTATTATTATTCTTTGTTGTGCCATTATTGTCATCTGTCTTGCTGGCAGCACCACCATTAACATTGTCTTTTGCAGCGTTATTATTTTTATCATTTATATTGTCATCATTTGTATCTGCGCCATTATTAGTGCCTGTTGTACTTGTGCTTCCAGTACCTGTTGTTCCATTGCCTGCTGTACCATTTCCTGTACCTGTATTGCCACCTGTACTGTCTGTGCTATTATTATTGCCGTTACCATCCAGGTCATCTATGGCATCACCTGCATCGTCCATAATATCGTCAGCCCCATCTTCCAGGTCATCCTTAAGGCTGTCATCATCATTGCCATTATTACCAGTGCTGCCGTTATCATCCGTAGCTCCACTTGTTGTTTTAGGGGATGTAGCAGAATTATTATTTTTATTGCCACATCCGCTAAAAAGCATAACTGACAGTGACATTGCTGTGATAAATAAATAAGCTTTTTTTCTCATATCTTCTCCTTTTCTATTATTTTGAAAATTTTATTTGCACCATTAGTATGGCATAAAGAGAAAATATTATTCCAGCTTTTATAACTATAAGCATAAATGCCACAGAAACATATCAATTAATTTTTTAATTATTTTTTACATTTATATATTATTCAATGGCTTTTTTAGCCTTCTCAAATTCAGCAATTATATCCTGCCCTGGTGCCTTTGTACAAAGACTGCCCACAACTATAAATATAAAACTGGCAATAAAGCCAACAAGCAGCGAGTAAATGCCTGTTGCTGCATATATTGTCTGTCCGCCTGCCAGCGGTATATAATCCCATATAATAACGGTAAGCCCTCCTGATACAATTCCTGCAACAGCGCCATAAAGGTTTGTCCTCTTCCAGAAAAGTGACGCAACAACAACAGGACCAAAAGCAGAACCAAGCCCCGCCCATGCATCAGATACAAGCCCCATTATACTGCTTTCAGGATTCCATGCTATTATAAATGCAAGTATGGCTACTATAATAACTGTAATCCTGCTTATCTGTAATACTTTTTTATCACTTGCAGAAGGCTTAATAATATTTTTATAAATATCTTTTGAAACGGATGAAGCACAGACTAAAAGCTGTGAATCTGCTGTAGACATTATTGCCGCAAGTATGCCGCATATAAAAATACCACCAATAAACGGAAGTGCAATCTTACTGTTGAATACACTGTTTATCATTTCTATAAATACATTTTCAGAATCTTTAAGCACATCACTTCCAAAATATGCCCTTCCAAGCACACCTATAATACATGCTGCAACAAGTGATAAAAAGCACCAGATAATAGCAATTACGCTGGATTTTTTAATCTCCTTCTCACTCTTTATTGCCATAAAACGTACAAGTATATGTGGCATGCCACAATAGCCAAGCCCCCATGCAAGCTGTGAAAGTATATCAATAAACCTGTAAGGCCTGCCCCCATTTGAAAAAAGGCTCATATAATCACTATAATTTCCAGTTATGCCGCTTGCTGTAATCTGTGCTTCAAAACTCCCATCAATAAATGAATATGCACAGAGAGGTACTGTCATTAAACCAACAAGCATAAGCATACCCTGTACAAAGTCTGTAGTGCATACAGCAAGGAAGCCTCCAAGAAATGTATATACAAGTATTACTACTGCCCCTATTGCAAGCGCTACATGGTAATCAATGCCAAACACTGCATTAAAAAGCTTTCCTCCTGATGCAAGTGCAGACGCTGTATACACAAGGAAAAATATTACAATTACAATTGAAGATATTGTTAAAATAATTTTTTTCCTGTCATGAAACCTGTTTTCAAAAAATTCAGGAAGTGTCATTGAATTACCTGCAACTATTGTATAACGCCTTAACCTTTTTGATATAAAAAGCCAGTTACATACAGTACCAATAAACAAACCTATAGCAATCCACGCTTGTCCTGTTCCAAGTGCATATACTGAGCCAGGAAGACCCATAAGCAGCCAGCCGCTCATATCGGATGCCTGTGCAGACAGTGCCGCAACCCATCCTCCAAGCCCTCTGCCACCGAGAAAGTAATCCTCTGTGCTTGAAGTCCGTTTCATTGACCAGATCCCTATGCCAACTAAAATAGCAAGATAAAGTACAAATGCAATTAATATTGCAATAGTGGTTAATGATAACATTTTTAATCTCCTTATAAATAGAATTTACTGCCAGTATAATTTATCTCAGTCCTTGGAAACTTATCTTACATCTAATTCCTTAAATTCTTTATGTGAGCCGACAAATTTATATGCAGGACGTATTATTTTGCCTTTATTAACAAGTTCTTCCAGGCGGTGTGCACTCCATCCGGAAATCCTTGAAATAGCAAACAATGGTGTAAAGAGTTCTTCTGGTATGCCAAGTATTGAGTATATAAAACCACTATAAAAATCAACATTAGCACATACGGGTTTTAACACATGGCTTCTGCCCATAATCAATTCTATTGCTATCCGTTCAACTGTTGTATGGAGATGGAATTCTGCAACTGTTTCCTCCCCTTTTGTCTTTGCCAGCTTTCCTGCATAGTCCTTAAGTATCTTTGCACGTGGGTCTGACAAAGTGTATACAGCATGGCCTATGCCATATATAAGCCCTGAACCGTCAAATGCTTCTTTCCTCAATACTCTTTTAAGATATTCCCTGATTTCATCCTCATCTTTTAAATCACATACACTTTCATGAAGTTCTTTAAACATCTGCTGGACTTTCAGGTTAGCACCGCCATGCCGCGGCCCTTTAAGTGATGCTATTGATGCAGCAACCGCTGAATATGTATCTGTTCCCGAAGAAGTTACTACATGGTTTGTAAATGTAGAATTATTGCCGCCGCCATGTTCTGCATGAAGTACAAGTGCAGCGTCAAGAACCCTTGCTTCAAGCTGTGTGTACTTGCCGTCAGGCCTTAACATATGCAGGATATTTTCTGCAATTGAAAGCCCCTGTACAGGTGGTTTTATCAGAAGGTTATCAAAGTAAGTAAAGTGGCGGTACGCATAGTAATTATAAACAGATATAAGCGGAAGCTTTGCTATTAGCTGTAATGACTGCCGGAGCACGTTTGGCGCTGATATATCATCAGGATTAGAATCATATGAATATAATGTAAGCACACTTTTCTGAAGCCCGTTCATAAGGTTTGGGCTTGGCGCTTTCATAATTACATCCCTTACAAATGTGCCTGACAGTTCTTCAAGGCTTCCTAATACATCAATAAATACCTTAAGTTGTGCATCTGTTGGCAGCTCCCCGAATAAAAGAAGATATGTAGTTTCCTCAAATGAAAATCTTTTTGAAATATCATTCCCCAAAAGGCTGTTTACATCATACCCCTGGTAATACAGGCGTCCGTCAGCAGGTTCTTTTACCCCTCCCACAATATTATAACCAGTTACATCAGATATTTCCGTAAGGCCAGTAAGCACACCTTTTCCTGTACTGTCACGCAGGCCTCTTTTAACATCATATTCCTGGTAAAGACTTAAATCAATCTGGCTTGATGACATACATTCTTCTACAAGCTCAGCAAACTGTGTATCAAGCTTTTCACTTAAAGCCATCATAGACTCATTACCCATAAACAGCACCTCCATATATAATATTTGTACAAATTGCACATTCCTATTGCCATAATGCCAAAGATTGCATATGCCATATATGTATACCGGTATGTATTGTACTCTTGTATACAATACATACCCTGAAACTACCTTACATAATAACAACTACTATACTATAACCTAACTTACAGGGCTAAGTCAAGTCTTACAACAGATTTGGCACGTCCGTTTCATAAAATTTGTTACTATTCACAGCTATGCTGTTCATAGTAACTAGCAGTGCTTTGTTTGCAGACGGACACAGGATTTCCGTACCCAGCTGGGAATGGGAAACCTG
>CAJTXH010000143.1 GCA_910580005.1 uncultured Lachnospiraceae bacterium
GTCAAAACGTCCCGGACGCAAAAGCGCCTTATCTAGTACTTCTGGCCTGTTAGTTGCACCAAGTATTACAAGGCCTTTTGAACTGTCAAAACCATCCATCTCTGACAATAACTGGTTAAGTGTCTGTTCGCGTTCATCATTGCCCCCGCCATACTGTGTATCACGGCTTTTACCAACTGCATCAATTTCATCTATAAAAATAATACATGGGGCCATTGCCTGTGCCTGCTTAAACAAATCCCTTACCCTTGATGCACCGACGCCTACAAACATCTCAACAAAATCTGAACCTGACAGTGAGAAAAATGGCACCCCTGCTTCACCAGCAACGGCTTTTGCAAGCAAGGTCTTGCCAGTTCCAGGAGGTCCTACAAGAAGAGCGCCCTTCGGAAGCCTTGCACCTATATCTGAATATTTCTTTGGGTTATGCAGGAAATCCACAAGCTCAGTAAGGGACTCCATAGCCTCCTCCTGTCCTGCTACATTTTTAAATGTAACACCTGTTTCTTTTTGCACATACATCTTGGCAGTGCTCTTTCCTACTCCCATAACCCCTCCTGAACCTTTGGACATCATGCGGAATATAAAAAACAGCCCTCCCCATAAAAGCAGTATGGGTATCAGTGTTGTTACTACCATATATAATATACTTGATGAACCGCTTGGTATTTCCTTTGAAAACTTGACACCTGCACTGCTTAACCTTTCCACAAGGTTATAATCCATTGAAATAATGCCTGTATAATAAGTAATCTCATAAAGGGTGCTGCCCTGTGATACAGGAATTATTTCTAATTTATCAGAAGAAAGCACTACTTCTTTAACCTGGCCATCTCCAAGCATCTTTATAAACTGGTCATATGTTATTTCCTTATTAGATGCCTTCTCTACCTGGTTGTTCATAAATGAAAATACCAGGAACATTCCAAGAGCTGCCACAAGACATATAATTATGCTTCTTTTGTTCTGGCTTTTCTTAGGGTCCTGCCTGTTATTATTATTTTCCAAAATTACGCCTCCTTTGTCTCCCCCTAAGGTGTTATACTTCCACATTATAAAGCTAGCTTGGAGATAAATCAATATATTATCATGTGAATAATGTTTGAAATTTCTATTTTTTTAATAAAATATTGCTATAATGCCATTCTATCACGTACCTGGCAAAGAATAAAAGGATAATTGTATTTATCCCTTACTGTTATAATCCAGGCTTACATAAAAATTTATTAAATGTACAGGAATTTTTTTAAATAATGATTGAACATAACCTGTCTTATGCGTTATAATAAAAAAATATTGCAAAAGTAAAACCCATAATACAAGGAGGACAATTTAATGGCTGTCAAATATGTGTTTGTTACTGGAGGAGTTGTATCAGGCCTTGGTAAAGGGATAACTGCCGCTTCCCTTGGAAGGTTGCTTAAAATGCGTGGCTATAGTGTCACAATGCAGAAATTCGATCCATATATAAATATTGACCCTGGCACAATGAACCCCGTACAGCATGGCGAAGTATTTGTTACAGATGATGGTGCAGAAACTGACCTTGACCTGGGGCATTATGAACGTTTTATTGATGAAAGCCTTACTAAACAGTCAAATGTAACTACTGGCAAAGTATACTGGTCTGTTTTGAATAAAGAAAGGCGTGGTGACTATGGCGGCGGCACAGTACAGGTAATACCACATATTACCAATGAAATTAAAAGCCGTTTTTACCGTAATGACGGATGTAAGGAAACACAAATCGCAATTATTGAAGTAGGTGGTACTGTTGGTGATATTGAAAGCCAGCCTTTCCTTGAATCAATACGCCAGTTCCAGCATGATACTGGCCATGAAAATGCTGTCCTTATACATGTTACCCTTATTCCTTATCTTCATGCATCCGGCGAGATGAAAACTAAACCTACACAGGCGAGTGTAAAAGAATTACAGGGTATGGGAATACGTCCAGATATTATTGTATGCCGTACAGAATATGAACTTGAGCAGGGACTCAGGGATAAAATCGCCCTTTTCTGCAATGTCCCGACAAAATGTGTATTACAAAACCTTGATGTTGAGACTCTTTATGAAGCACCTCTCGCAATGGAAAAGGAACACCTGGCGGATGTTGTATGCGAAAAATTAAACCTGGAATGCCCTGCACCTGATATAACAGAATGGCAGTCAATGGTTGACAATATAAAACATCTTGAAAAAGATGTTACTGTAGCACTTGTTGGTAAATATACATCACTCCATGATGCTTATATAAGCGTTGTAGAGTCACTTAAACATGGTGGGTTTGCACACAAATGCAATGTAAATATCAAGTGGGTGCCTTCTGAAGAACTTACACCAGAAAATGTTGGCAAAATCCTGGGGGATGCCTGCGGAATCCTTGTCCCAGGCGGCTTTGGTGACCGTGGTATTGATGGCAAAATTGCAGCAATACAATATGCACGTGAAAATAATGTGCCTTTTCTTGGGCTCTGTCTTGGAATGCAGCTTGCAATAGTTGAGTTTTCAAGACATGTGGCTGGCTTCCATGATGCACACAGCATAGAGCTTGACCCACAGACGACACATCCTGTAATCCACCTGATGCCCGAACAGGATGGAGTAGAAGATATTGGTGGTACATTAAGGCTTGGTTCTTACCCATGTGTCCTTGACAATGCTTCAAAGGCTTATTCCCTTTATGGCGTTGAAACAATCCATGAGAGGCACAGGCACCGTTACGAAGTCAATAACTATTACCGTGATGAACTGGCAAAAAATGGTATGCTTTTCTCAGGGCTTTCACCTGACGGGCGTATTGTGGAGATGTGTGAACTTCCAGACCACCCTTGGTTTATTGCTACACAGGCACATCCTGAATTTAAATCACGCCCAAACAGGCCGCATCCCCTGTTTAAAGGATTTATAAATGCTGCGCTTGAATACCAGGGCAGGCAGCATACGCAGAATGGAGGTCTTTATGGAAAAAAATAACTATAAAATTGTTAAAAAGAAAGGTTTCTTTCTTCCAGTTTTAACTTCATTAATACTTATGTCCTGTGCTGTTTTTACACTATGTGTTTATAACCGTTCCAACAATGCAAAAGCCATAGAAGAAGCAGGCACACCAGATAATCCTGTTTCTTCTTCTGCTATTGGCAGTACAGATAATACAACTGGTACAGATAGTGGAACTGGTTCTGGCAGCTCTGGTATTAAAATTTCAACATCTGGTGAACTGCATGGGGTGTGGATTTCATTCCTCGATTACAATGCAAAGGGATATACAAGAGCATCCTTTACCCACCAGGTAACAGAAATGTTTGATAAATGCAAAAAAAATAACTTTAACACTGTATTTGTACATACAAGGATGTTTTCTGATGCCATGTATAATTCCAAGTATTTTCCATGGTCTAAATATTCATCTGGAAAAATTGGGAAAAGCCCTGGATTTGACCCGCTTTCAATTATGGTAACAGAAGCACATAAACGCAGTTTAAAAATTCATGCATGGATTAACCCATACCGCATAACAAAAGACACTACAAGTAACTCAGCACTCGCCAGGTCTTCATATGCGTATAAATGGCGTAATTCAAAATCACCATCGCTCAGGCGCAATGTTTTAAATTATGGCGGCCAGCTTTATTTTAACCCATCAAAACCTTCTGTACAGAACCTTATAGTTAATGGAGTAAAAGAAATTGTTAAAAACTATGATGTTGATGGCATACACTTTGATGATTATTTTTATCCTAACCTTGGCACATCATACAGGAAAAATTTTGATGCAAAAGAATACAATACATATGCCAGAAACAGCAGGAAAAGCGGCAAGACGCCACTTAGTATAGTAGCATGGCGTCGGAATAATGTAACAAAGCTTATCAAAAATGTTTATTCATCAGTAAAAAAACTAGATAAAAACTGTATGTTTGGAATAAGCCCTGCTGGAAATATTGATAACCTTTATCTTAAAAATAATTACTATTGTGATGTTAAAAAATGGATGGGCAGTGCTGGGTATATTGATTATATCTGCCCACAAATATACTGGTCTTTTAAGCATCCATCATGCCCATTTAAAAAGACCTTAAAAACATGGACTGCTGTACCAAGACATAAAAATGTAAAACTTTACACAGGGCTTGCCGCCTACAGGGCAGGAATAAGCAGCAAAGAAGCCAGCCTTATAGGTGACAAAAGCTGGGCTAAAAGCAATACAATATTAAAACGCCAGATAAAATATTCACGGGGCACTGGCGAAGTAGATGGATTTATATTTTTTGACTATGCTGACCTTAAACGGAGTTCTGCACGCAAAGAAATTAAAAATGCTGTAAGCCTTTTTAAATAACTTTTAAAAATAAATGGCATCTGTCACTTGAAACATACCAGCAAATAATATATGGCTGTTACATTATAAAAAGTGTAACAGCCATATATATATTTTAATACAAAAATTTAATTCCACTTTTCAAGCAGGCACTGGGAATTAGTACCATAAAATATATCGTCCCTGCCACCTAGCATTTGGCATAACTTCTCTATGCGTTCCCAGTTGTTATTAACATCAAATTCATAACTATGTCCCCATATATAAAATAAAAGCTGTTCATCTTCTGCTGGTTCTGCTTCAAGAAATTTTTCTGCCAGCCTGAAAAGCATTTCATCGTCATGATGGCATGTACTTTCAAGCTTTAATGGTTTTTCTGGCATATCAAAGCTATGGGTAGTGCCAACTGTCCTGCCATATTTAAAACCTGCATTACTAAGATATCTGGTAACTTCATCATTAAAAACACCATAGGCATATGCCATTCCAACAGGGTACTTTCCATAAAGCCTTTCAATATTTTCTGCATCTGCAATAAATTCCTGTCTGTATTCCTCCTGCCTTAAACTATCTGGTGCTATATGCCTTAAGCCATGCACAGCAATTTCATGCCCTTTATAAAGCTGGCTTAAGCCCTCCTGCTCCATGCGCTGTATATGTACACCATTTATCTCAAAACAGCTCTTATTAGACTGTATCCCTGTATTTAAGTTGAATGTTGCTTTCATGCCATAACTGTTAAAAATATCCACAAGCCTTCTGTCCTGCTCTACGCCATCATCATAACTAAATGTAAGTGCTTTTCTGTATATCATATATAAATCCTCCTGCCTGGAATACTTAATCCCAGATAAAGCTATCAGGCAATGCCAAACTTGTTCCTTTATAGTCCTGGCTCCACTTTCAAGAATGAACCTTGTAATATGTTGTTTATTAGATATAACAGGTCAAAAAAGGCAATGCAATGCATTGCCTTAATAAGACATACCATACCTGGAACATGTCCAGGCTGTACATCTTATCTGTCTTTTTACTTTTTATTATTTTGCCTGTATTAATTACAGCCTCTTCATAAGTTCTTCTCTCTGCTCTTCAAATCCTGGCTTGCCAAGAAGTGCAAACATATTTTTCTTATAGCTCTCAACACCAGGCTGGTTAAATGGATTAACTCCAAGGACATAACCGCTGACCCCACATGCAAATTCATAGAAATAGAATAACTGCCCAAGGTAGAACTCATTCTGTTCTGGAACTTTTATTGTAAGGTTTGGAACATTACCATCTGTATGTGCAAGCTGTGTACCCTTCATAGCATTTTTGTTTATAAAGTCAAGAGTCTTGCCTTTAAGGTAGTTAAGCCCGTCAAGGTCTGCTGGCTCTTCTTCAAGTGTTATGTCAAATGAAGGCTTTTCAAGTTCCATAACTGTTTCAAACATTATACGGCTTCCATCCTGGATAAACTGGCCCATAGAATGAAGGTCTGTTGTAAGGTCTACAGATGCTGGGAAGATACCCTTCTGGTCTTTTCCTTCACTCTCGCCATAAAGCTGTTTCCACCACTCTGCT
>CAJTXH010000144.1 GCA_910580005.1 uncultured Lachnospiraceae bacterium
AAGCGTGCCCCTGTACGGAATATTCTGGCTCTGGCACATAAACCGTCCGTTCTTACGCAAACAAAGGATAACTGGAAATTATCTTATACCTTCAGGCAGACTGCTGCACCATATCCATCATCCATATAACTCCAGAAATAATATTGTGCATTGTCTATATTTTGCAGTATTTTGATATCCAGGTTACTATTCCTGCAATCTTTAATATTAACTTTTATTTCAAAAGAATTTAAAGGAATTAAAAGCCCTGTACCTTCTGCCTTAACAAAGCTTTCTTTAAGCGTCCACAAACGGCAGAAAGCCTCCTGCTGCCTTTTTTCGCTTTTCTGTCCTGCTATATAATTATATTCACCAGAACAGAAAAACCTGCGTGCAACACTTAAATCTGCCGGTCTGGTTTTCTCAATATCACAGCCTGCTTCTGTATCAGCAAATACAGTAAAAACCATTGTTTCTGAATGGGACAGGTTAAAATGGATTTCCGGGAAAGCTGGCAGGAACGGTTTTCCATTTTCATTATAAGACAACTCTACATCTGCTTCTTCCAGTCCATAATATGAAAGCCCTTTATCTAACAATACACCTGCACCAACAGACAAACGTTTGTCCTTTATAAAACGGTATCCATCAGCTTTCTGGCGGCGGGCAGGAGAAAGTTTTTTATAATAATACTGGAAATCCCCATCAGAAAAATCCTCTGTATTTAGCCAGTATAACCTTACAATATGTCCATTTATATCAATTTCTTTCTCTTCCATTTTCATTTCTTTTTAATATTACTCCTGTTTTGGTACTTTAGGAATGCCATCCCATATAATCTGCTCTATACGTTTTAACTGTTTTTCTATTTCCTCTTCCTCTTTCAATATATAATTATCAAAAAATTTAACATGGCAGTTGCCTATGTATGTGTCCATTACCACATGTCCTTCTTTCCCTTCTTCAGATACCATGTTGTTCCGCCTTTCTAGTTATTATATTTATAATATGGCGGAAATCCTTATTGTTTACTGTTATATATACTTTTATCAAATTTCCAGCAGAATGCCACCACTTCTAAGCAAAACTTAAGCAGGGACTAATACAAGATAGGTAATATTTAATTCCGCTTTAGTTATGTATCAAATAAATAAAGTTTGTTAATTTACTTAAAATATTTTTTTGTATATTTGTTGCATAAAATAATCCTTTTCAACTGTAAATATTTCTTTATACAAAACTTCCCGATAGATCTCTAACCCAAATAAAACCCTGTGTTCCTGTGTGGTAAAGCTGTTAATCTTATCTTTAATTGCTTGGAAATGGACACTTTTCTGTTCCTTTTCTACAATACCATCATCATTGTATACTACAATCAAATAAACCCGTTTACTTAATTCCTTTAAAGATAAACCTGGATAAAAAGCAAATGCTAGCGTCATAAGACTATCAAATGCTTTCTGCAAAAAGAAGGTTTTTCCAATTCTGCTCTTCCTGGCGTTCTTAAATTCAATCAGATAAATCTGGTCATCATTTTTAATATACAATGCATCACATGAGGCTAATGGTTTTTTATTACGGTACAATCCGCCAACTTCTTTAGTTATCTCATCAAAATCCAAAACTTTCTGGTCACTTTTAATAACATATTTACCACTATTATCATCTTTTGATGTTTCTCCTAATGTACTGTTAATCTTTGATTCATCAAATTGCATAGTGCTTCTATTCCCTTCATCACAAATATTCAAGCGGCCTGTATAATGCTTCATAAATTTTATCAGTTTCTGCAGTTACATTTTGTGTTTTAAAAACGCCCTTACCAGATTCTGATAACATATAATATCTGCCTTTATCTTTTATTCCATGGTCAGCCATCTTAACCTCAATAGCCCTGATAAAATAAGGACTATGGGAATTTACAATAGAACGTATTCCCATGTTTTTATACATTAATACCAGAATTTCAGCAAATTTTAAATGCCATTCTGGATGTAAATTTGTTTCTGGTTCATCTATTAACAATATACTATTCCTTTTTAATTTTCCTTTTTCTATAAGAGTTTGTATAATTAGAAAGTTTTTCATTCCTGAAGCCACATTTCCTATATTAACAAAATCGTCTAAATCCCCATCTTTAAAAAAGAGATTACCTGATGGCTGTTTTTCAAGTTTTCCATGTATTACTTCGTTAAATATTTCTTTTATAAGATTAGTACTATTGGCACTTTCTTCATATTCTTCATATGTAGGTTCTTTAATGTCCTCCATTAGCATACTATATATATCATATTCTGGTGAATAAACTCTTCTCGGTGCCAAAGCACTGTTAAGCATGTCCAGCATATTATATGCAGGAATATAAAATACAGATGGTTCAGTATTTTCTGTGTAATACATCTCTTTAATTTTATTTTCTGATATAGACATAAAATAATTTTCAGTTTCAGAACCAACCGTAATAGATGCCCCAGATATTCCATGTAAACTATTCAACTGGCCTTTAAATACATTACGTATATACATTTCTCCAATATATTTTAAAACACTTTCCTTGTCTCTGCTACATATATTTACTATATTGTTATATAATGGCCTGATAAAATCATCTGAATAAATTCTTTCAATTTCAATTTCTATATAATAATCTGACCAATACTCTTTATATTTTTCAATACTTTCCTTAAATAATTTAACAAATAAGTCATAATTGTCTTTCTTTCCACTAATAAATTCATTTAAGTTTCCATTGACTTTTTCTGCAATTGTCGAAAGTAACTCCCTTGGAAGTAATCCATAACCATTTTCATCAAAATATGATTCTTTTGTTGACAAAGACTCATTGATACTGCGTTTTAACACCGTAAGTATTTTTTTATTTGAATCACGCAACGTATTAAACACAGTATAAATAGCTTTTAGCAATGTACTTTTTCCCATATTATTATAGCCAGCAATTACTGTCAGTCCTTCTATATCCAGTCCGGCTTCTAATATTTTAGCAATATTTTTTACTGAAATCTGCATTTCTATCCTCTCTCTATATGTACTGTTTATCCTCGATACTATCATAATACACCTGCTTTGACCAAAAATCAATTTTTTATATAAATTTATAAAATAATAATATATATGCGTAAACTTTCATCTTAGAACATAATTTTAGAAATAAAATACTAATATTTTTCTACGCAATTCATGCTATATAAATATTGAATAACCTTTAGTCTCATATAATATAGATTTTTTATATATCTTGAATAATTTTTCTTTATTTATAATGAACCCGAAACGCAAGAAACAGAATATGAAACACCAGAAATAACATATAATATTTCTGATATTTGTAATTATACTAATAATATGACTTCATCAGCAATAATGCAATATCTTTCCCTGCTGCTAAAAACAGCAGAATATTACAAACCAAGGAGGTTTCACAATGGAAGGAAAATACTGCTTATACCTTAGAAAAAGCCGTGCTGACAGGGATGCTGAGGCACATGGCGGAGGTGAAACTTTAACACGCCATGAACAGACCCTTAAAGCCCTTGCAAACAAAATGGAAATAGAAATTTCTGCTATTTATAAAGAAATAGTATCCGGTGAAACTATCTCTTCACGCCCTGAAATGATGAAGCTTCTACAAGAAGTAGAAAATGGCGTATGGGACGGCGTAATTGTTATGGAAATTGAACGCCTTGCAAGAGGTGCTACTATCGACCAGGGCATTGTGGCACAGGCATTCCAGCTTTCTGGCACTAAAATTATCACACCACTAAAAATATATGACCCTGCAAATGAATTTGATGAGGAATATTTTGAATTTGGGCTTTTTATGTCAAGAAGGGAATATAAAACAATTAACCGCCGGATCCAGAGAGGGAGGAAAGCCGCTGCAAATGAAGGAAGGTATATCGCTTCTACTGCCCCGTTTGGATATAAACGTATTAA
Organism: uncultured Lachnospiraceae bacterium; assembly: GCA_910580005.1. Classification (GTDB taxonomy): domain Bacteria; phylum Bacillota; class Clostridia; order Lachnospirales; family Lachnospiraceae; genus Butyribacter. Next base: position 3,934 of record CAJTXH010000144.1, read on the forward strand.
ATTACAGAATGATAAAGGCTGGAGTCTTGAAACTGTACCAGAACAGGCAGAGATTATCCGCCTGGTTTTTGATTTATATGTAAATGGTGAAAGAAATCCTGATGGAAGTGTAAATAAAGCAGGCTCTACCAAAATATGCCGTATTCTTGACAGTATGAATATAAAGCCAGTTTCAGGTGGTAAATGGTCTCCTGCATCCATACGTGGTATTCTCCGCAATCCTGTCTATACTGGAAAAATACGGTGGGGATATGATAAATACGAAAAAGTGTCCCAGAATGGCTCTGTTTCCATAAAACGTAAAAGGTCTGATGACTGCATGGTTACGCAAGGGCTGCATAAGGCTATTATAGATGAAGAAACATTCAATAAAGCACAGGAATTATTAAAATCTAATTCCAAAGTTTCAATACCATCTGGAAAAAAACTCCAGAACCCACTTGCAGGACTTATTTACTGCAAGAAATGTGGATGCCTTATGACACGCCTTGCGCCTACATCAAAAACGCCATATGCTGCACTTAAATGCCCCTGCAGGTATTGTGATAATATATCTGCGCCTGTTTATCTTATTGAAAAGAAAATATTATCCTCATTAAAAATGTGGCTGGATAATTATGAATTAAACATACAGAGAAATGAACCAGTACATATTACTGTAACATATGCAAACTCGTATAATGCATTGAAAAAAGAAGCTGCTGCATTAAAATCACAACTTGAAAAAACTTTTGATTTACTAGAACGCAATATTTATGATGATGAAACTTTTTTGGAAAGAAACAAAGCTATAAAAGCCAGAATTGAAGAATGTAACCATGCTATGGATAAACTACAGGAATTAAAAATATCAGAAGAAAAAGCCCTGTCCTTTGAGAACAACTTTATTCCTGCAATAAAAAATATTGTAGAGGGATATGGCACAATTGAAGATGCCACTATGAAAAACGAACTTCTAAAAGCTGTCATAAAAAGAATTGAATACATAAAGGAAACAAAAAACACACGTGGAAAACGTGACATTGATAATTTTGATTTGGACTTATATCCTATAATGCCTTATAAACAAGGGGTCTGATGTCAGATGTTTATTACCTGTATGATGAGCGGCTGTATTTATACCCCCATTCATATGTCATTAACAGGCAACTGTTTGCTGCTGCCCCAAGTCCTCCATAGTCTTTCCCTTCATATAAAAGCCCTTTCTGGCCTGATGAAGTTTTTGGCGCAAGTGCTACTGATACCCAGTAACCGTATACATTAAGCTCCCTTGTCATTCTTGCTACAAATGAAGTAAATAAGTCCCTGTCCTCTGCCTTTATATATTCAAAGTCAATATCCAGCCCCCGGAAGCCTTTTGCACCAATTATTCCAAGTGCCTGGTTTATAAGGTTTTCCTGTGCACCGCCACTGCTTACAAGTGCAGAAATAAGATTATTATTAAATCTTCCATATTCATCCATTGGCGTAAGTGTAAGCATAGGCGATGTGCCAAATTCCAGCGCTGCATTTATCATTACAGTATCATCAAGGGAAGGTGGTATTAAATCCCCTTCTTCATTAAATCCATAAGAAAAAACTGATAAATCTGTAAGGTAAGGAAGTGTTGTCTGCAATACCTTGGAATTAATATATGGATAAGCATACCCATTTA
>CAJTXH010000145.1 GCA_910580005.1 uncultured Lachnospiraceae bacterium
CAGTGCTGAAAGCACTGCTAGTTACTATGAACAGCGTAGCTGTGAATAGTAACAACAGTCCAGACTTCCATAGAATGCAAGGTTTTACAATGCCATTTTTGACGTTTTAAAATAGATTCCGGCCTTACCTGGCACCAGCATATGCCATCTGGCTATTTATTAAACCAGAATTTATCCAGTTCTACATAAGAATACCTAGGAAATTCTTTATCAATTATACTTTTGGCAAAATTTATCCAGCTTATACATTTATCAAGTATGATTGCATCACCTGTTACAACATTACTTAAACCAGATAATACAAAATCAACATTATTAATCACTTCAGTTTCTACTTTAAACGGATACTTACCAAGTTCCCCATGTATACACCCAGCAAGCCGTCCAGTGTTAGACACAGGCGCATCCATATAAAACACTGCCTTGGAAACTTCCATATCCTCAAGTTCCTTACCTATAAGCTGTATTGCTTCTGGAGTTTTATCTATAATGCTGTATGTCCCTCTTAAACCTGCAAGGTCACGTACTGTCCCATCCATACATTTTAAAAGAGTAGTTCCTGAAAGTGCTATTTCCAATGTTATAATTGTGTTAAAACCATCAATAAATACTGTTTCACCTTTTTCTAAAACTGCCTTGCATTTTGCAGTGCGTATCTTTAATTGCTTTTCACTTGATACCATACGTGCAAGTGCAATCCTCTGACGCTCTGACAGCATATAATGGTTTCCAGTAAATACAGATGCACTTTTCATATTATATCCACGGTTTAAAAGATAAAATATATCATTTGCTGCTGCATTTATCTTCTCCATAGATTTTGCCCCAAATTCTTTTTCATCACCTGGCACATATCCACGCCTTACTGTTTTAGCCATAATTATCCCCCATTCCTGGATTACACCATAATCGTATTATAAAAACTGCTTATAAATATACTACATTATTAAATTTATTTTATAATTATAACACTTTAGTGTAAATGCAACAACTTCGTATAGCATCAGGATTTGAAAATGCGTACAAAAACTATTTCCAGGGTAACAATTATCCCAAAACTACATATATATTAATTAGTACGGAAAATAATTCCCGTCAATTCTAACTGAAAGGATACTTCTTATGAACAATATGAATTTAAGACGTCCAAATGATTTCGGACGTAAAATGAATTGCAATTTTAACCAGAATGGTAATTCATCAAATAATTCAAATTGCAACACTAAGCCCACTCCAGCTTTTGATTGTGGATTTGATACAAGTTGCAATATGGAACGCGGAAGTAACAGACCATCATGCGGCTGCGGCAATGATAAACCATCTTGTGGATGCGGCAATGATAAACCATCATGCGGCTGCAGCAATGATAAACCATCTTGTGGCTGTAATCCAGGTTGTGACGCAGATTCTAGTTTATATAATGACCCATTAAAAGGCATGGCCTTAGCTATAGGTTATGTGCCTTGGCAGCAATGGTGCAAGGTTTATGACCTTTGCAAAGGATTGCAACAAGGTACAATTTTCCCTCCGCTTGACCTGCCATTCTATGGATGTATTCCACGTGGGTATTGCAAAGGACAGGGGGGTGTACAATGAACCAGAACAAAAACAAACTTCTTCTCTATATTTCACAGGTAAGCTTTGGCATTGATGAGTTAGTTCTTTTTCTTGATACACATCCATGCGATAAAGATGCTCTTGCATACTACCAGGAACTTAAAAAAGCCCGCAAGGAAGCACTTGATGAATACACACATAAATATGGGCCTCTTTTAAATGATAATGTAGATAATTCATGTTACTGGGAATGGGTTAAAGAACCTTGGCCTTGGGAATAGAAAGGAGATTAGTATATGTGGAACTATGAAAGAAGGCTGCAATACCCTGTAAATATTACCAAGCCAAATGCAAAAGCAGCCCAGATTATTATTAGCCAGTATGGCGGTCCTGATGGTGAAATAAGTGCTTCTATGCGCTATCTTTCACAAAGGTACAGCATGGAAAACAGAAAAGCAATCGGAACACTTACAGATATAGGTAGAGAAGCCCCTGAAATGTTCCATCCCAGAGGCTTCCGATTTTTTTAAAGCATTAACCCTGTGGACAGTTTATGCTTTTTGCGGCCGTATAGCTCCATTTAAAAGGTAGCAGGTTCAAGTACACATCAATGTGGTCTTTGTCAATCACAACCATTTTATCTAAAATTTCTTTATAGAAATCATCTTCATATTCCACACCGTCTACAAGTTCATTGACCGCTTCTGTAATTCCAGTGGCAAGCTCTTGTTGTTTTGATGGCCTCTCCCTTTGTTTATCTATACTGTCTATGACTGATTGCAGTCTGGCAATCTCATTATCACATTTTGCCCTTGCTGCTGTAAATTCATCCCTGCTAATATCACCGGATATATAAATGTCAATAAGGTTTGTACGTTTCTCCTCTATTGTCTTAATCTGTGCTTTCAGTTTCTCATAATCCGTGCCAGTGCTATCAATTACAATAATGGATTTAATAATGGAAACTAAATTGCCTGTAATTTTTTTCTTATTGTATTGCAGGCTTCTAGTCACAAGATACATGATATGGGTTGCATCCTCATTGCGTATGCTTAATCCCCTGCATCCAACCATATTCCCTGCTTTATCAACGTGAGGGCTTCCATGCCTTGTAGCTTCAAGACATCTCCAAGCCTTATAGCGGCTTCCATTTTTCCGGGTCTTATACCGTGCCACATAACTAGAACCACAGCATCCGCATTTTATTTTGCCAGAAAATGGATAGCGGCTGCTGTGTTTTGACTTTCCCTCCTGTGAACGTGATTTTTCATCTAAGATACGGTTTGCCCTGTCAAACAGCTCACGGGAGATTACCGGCTCGTGATGGTCTTTGATAATGACAAATTCTTCCTGCCCAAGGTTTACTTTCTTTTCATGCGATAAGAAGTCTGGCGTATAGGTTTTTTTCTGCACCAAATCACCGCAGTATTTTTCATTGCGGATAATACGCAGGATTACTGTGTTCTGCCACTCTTTTACACGCATTGGCCTGATACCTTCCTCCTGAAGCTCACGGGCAATCACATGAGTTCCTTTTCCCTCGTTTACAAACTTATGAAAGATAAGGCGGACAATTTCCGCTCCATCTTCATTGATATACATTTTACCATCTTTCACATCGTAACCCAGCATACTACGCCCGAACACAACGCCCTGCTCCATCTGGCGTTTCTGGCCCCACTTTACACGTTCGGAAGTCTTACGGCTTTCTTCCTGTGCAATCGAAGACATAATAGCAAGCCGGAGCTCTGCATCGCTGTCTAACGTATTGATGTTATCATTCATAAAAATAACGCCTACACCATTCTTTTTGAGGTCACGGGTATAGTAAATACTATCAAGGGTATTTCTTGCAAAACGGGAGATTTCCTTTGTTACAATTAAATCAAAATCACCGTTTTTCGCACACGCAATCATGCGGTTAAACTCTTTCCTTTTTTTTGTATTTGTACCAGAGATTCCTTCATCCGCAAATACTTCATAAAGTTCCCAATCAGGATTACGCTCTATATATTGCCTAAAGTATCGCTGCTGGCTTTCAAATGAATTGGCTTGGTCTTCGTTGTCCGTGGAAACACGGCAATAAGCGGCAACTTTTCTCTTTGTATGCTGTATCATCCGTTCCTGATTCATGGTTTCATATTTATCTATTGACATAAGAAATATCTCCTTTCCCGGCAAATCCTTGCCGTATTTTAAGTATAATTGATAAAAAAGGTGTGTCGAATGTGCAAATGTATTTGGCTATGTAAAAACGCCAAGCGGTTATGACTGACGCTTCTTTTTCTGATTTAGGCTGTGCTGTTTTTCAAGTTCAAGCAAACATCGTTCCCTCTGCGATGCGGTCAATAAATTTCGTTTTTCTAGTGACAAAAGGATTGATTTTTGAAAATTCATAAGAAATGCTGCGTGTTCCCGTTCATTCAATTTTGGAACAGGCCCGCCAACATAAACAAATTCTCTATGTTTCAATAGGCAACACCCCCTCATTTCCACTATATGAAGCAATGATTGTACCATATAACGAAAGAGCTAATCTTTTTTGTGCTAACCCCGGTGTTGATTTTTTTATAAATTACTGCCCTATACAAAAACTATAGAGTTATAATTAAAAATTTACATTAAATATTAAATAATAACGTGCAAATGTTATGATATATAAGCTATAAGGAGGAGCTCATAATGATACTAAATAATAAAATCATAACAGATTGCCATAGTGGCAAAATTAATAACAGATTCCATCAGTTTGCTAATGATTATGGTTTTAAGGTACGCCCATGTATTGCAGGCCGTCCGAATACAAAAGCCAAGATTGGGGCACCTATGAAAATCCTTGACGAAATTAAGGGCTTATAATGGAAAACTAAACTATTTGGAACTTGTGGAATTGGCAAGGATTGCAAATATCATGTTGCACACTTTATGTGAAACAGCACCCATTGCAACAAGCTTTGGCTTTGATTTGCATTTCTTGAGATAGCAATACTGTCCCGCCTGAATTCCCTGAACCTGTAGATGGGAAATTTAAAAATCTCTTTGCTTATTTATTAAACCGTGGCATATCTGTTGAAACTATTCAGATGCTGGCAGAACAGAAAATTATGTATCAGGAAAAGTCCAGGAACAACATTGTATTTATCAATATGGAAAAAAATTTTGCAGAATTACGGGGAACATATACCTTTGAAAAACCATTCCATTGCATAGTACCTGGCAGCAGGCACAATGTTTTCTGGTGGTTCAGGACTTCAAAAAATGCAGGCAAATGCTATATCTGTGAGGCTGCCATTGATGCAATCAGTTTATATGAATTACATAAGATACAGAAAAATGAGGAAGAAGCATATTACATCAGTATAGCTGGTGCAGCCAAACAGCCTGCAATTGACAAGCTGAAAAAATCAAAATACCATCTGATAACCGTAGTAGACAATGATTATGCAGGGCAGCAGTTCCAGGACAGGAACCCTGGACTGGAATATATCCTTCCAGTTTATAAGGATTGGAATGAAGACTTGCCGGCTTTAAAAAATAACCATGTTGCCGCCGGGTAACTGCTTTCCTATTGTTACAGTTAATCTTAATTTTTTCTTCCTTCCAGTAAATATCCTACAACAGCCAACCAAAGATATCTACTGGTCATTCCAAACCCCTGTTTAGCATATAAAACAGGGGTTTTCCTATACTAAGTATGTACTGATGTGCCACTTACAACAGAGGAAATACCCGCTGTTTATGTGAAACGGTGGTCAATTGAACTATTTTTCCGTCAGTCAAAGGAAAAACCTACTCTTGATAAATACCAGATACGCTCCTCACAGGGTATACACAGATACTGGCTTATCATGTCACTTGTGCATTTGCTTTGTTGTACCAAAACAGGTGGACTATGCCCATTTGAGGATGGTTATGCCTGTTTTCAAAGGGAAATCCAAAAGAAACGTATTGTTACTATTCACAGCTACGCTGTTCATAGTAACTAGCAGTGCTTTCAGCACTG
>CAJTXH010000146.1 GCA_910580005.1 uncultured Lachnospiraceae bacterium
GCAAGCATGGCAGCACTTCCAGCATATTCATTCCTTGTATTTAACCTTTTGTGTGCACCTTGTTTTGCGGCAATGGGAGCTATAAAACGTGAAATGAACAATGTTAAATGGTTTTTTATAGCAATAGGTTACCAGACAGCACTTGCGTATATAGTTTCATTGTGCATATACCAGTTTGGAATGTTGTTTACAGGTGCAGGCTCTGTACTTGGGACAATAATAGCATTTGTTTTTGCAGCAGGTTTTCTTTTCCTGCTTTTCAGGCCTTATAAGGAGCATGGCAATATAAAAATAAATATGAATAGGATTGTAAACCAGAATAATATTATGTAGGCTTTGGTATGCAGATATGTTATAATTTTAAATAAATATAAAGGAATGAGGTGGCTTTATGGGAACATTTATAACTGGTGCAATAGTTGCTTTTTGTGTATTTTTTGCAATACGCAGTATGGTGAATGATAAGAAAAATGGTAAAACACATTGTGGAGGTGACTGCAGCAAATGTAAAGGGCACTGTAGTTAATAAAAAGATGGCAATTTTATGACAAAAATATGTTTTTATTATTGCATTTTTTCCTGTCCTGATATATAATAAAGCTACCTTTCTTTTTCATAAGTTCCGCTGGCGTCTATGTGCATGCCAGCGGAACAATTATTTAAGGCAAATTTATATAAAAGGAGGCGTCTTTCATGTTAAAAGCAATTATATTTGATATGGACGGGGTTATTATAAATAGCGAGCCAGGCCATGCAGATGCAGCACTGGCAGTATTGGAAAAATACAATGCAGATGCAGATATTTCTTATTGCAGAGGGTTTATTGGAAGCTCTACAAGAAGCATGTGTGAAGATGCCATTAAACGTTTTGGCATAGATAGTACAGTTGAAGAGCTTTTGCTTGAAATGAACAGGGCTAAGAAAGAAATAGTTTTAAAAGAGGGATACCATGTTATAGATGGCGTTACAGAACTTGTCAAAAGGCTGTATAAAGCTGGCTATAAGCTTGCTGTTGCCTCTTCATCGTCAGCAGCAGAGATAGAAGATACAGTAAAAGCATTAAACATCAAGAAATATTTTGACAAGCTGGTTTCAAGTTCAAATGTAAAAAGACCAAAACCAGCGCCCGATATTTTTGAGCTTGCACTTTCAAAGCTTGGGGTATCTGCTAAAGAAACTATTGTTATAGAAGATTCAGAATTTGGAATTGAAGCTGCTAAAGCCGCAGGAATAGCTTGTGCAGGATATATTAACCCGGATTCAGGGGAACAGTCACTCACAAAGGCAGATGTATTAATTGAGAGCTTTGTTAATTTAAGTGTACATTTTTTTGAATATACACTACAGCGTTCGCAAGGGCTTCCTGTTAATATAACATCTACAAAAAGGCTGGTTATACGTGAACTTGCTGTTTCTGACATAAAAGAAATTTATCCAATTTATACTGACCCACAGGTAAGGAAATACATTGAAAATATAGATGACTATATGGAAAATGAGATAGAGAAGCAGAAAGCATATATCCAGAATGTATATTCATTTTATGGTTATGGGTTATGGGGTGTATTCAGTAAGACAACAGGACGCCTTATAGGAAGGTGTGGCATTGAAAACCATATAATAGATGGAAAAGATGAGATAATGCTTTCATACCTTCTGGACAGCCAGCACTGGGGGTATGGTTATGCACTGGAGTGCTGCAATGCCGTATTAAGATATGCATATGAGGAACTGGATATCCACAGGATAGTGGCAGTAATAGACACTAGCAATTCACGTTCTATTAAGACAGCACAGAAGCTTGGCATGAAATGTGAAAAAGAGTTTGTACATAATAACCGCAATTCATTTTTATATGTAATTATGAAAATATAACCACAAGGATTTCCTGCATCACCTGTTTCTTGCCTGGCTCGGCCCTATAGTGGTGCAGACAGCAATAATCCATATTGGAAGTTTAATACTAACAGCATTTGCATATTATATAGTAATAAAAATACCTGTTGTAGAAAAATAATTGCATGGTAACAAAAAACCTCATTTTATGAGGTTTTTTATGTTTTATAATTATTTAGTTAAAGTAACTTTAGAAATTATGCAAAAAGGGTTTACAAATGTATACCATAGTGTTAGTATAGGTATACAGCCGAATACCAATTTATTTATAAGGAGGCATGATTATTGAATATTTCAAAACAAGAGTGGAAGATTATGCATTTGTTATGGGAGAATGCACCACAAACCATTACACAACTTACAAAGGTTTTGGGAACCGGGAAAGGCTGGAGTAAAAATATTGTTATTACATATCTTAAACGTCTTGAAGAAAAAGAAGCTGTTTATTATGAAAAAGGAACAAAAGCAAAACAATATTTTCCTAAAATTACAAGAGAAGAAGCAGAACAGGATGAAATACATTCACTTTTAGATAAAGTTTTCCATGGAAACGCAGGACTGCTTGTAAATACAATGGTAAAAGATGAAATGCTGTCAGAAGAAGAAATTGCACAATTATATAGGTTATTACATGGAGGAGAAGATGATAAGGATAACGGCTTCAATTAGTATTTTAATTCTTTTAATATTAATACTCCGCAAGTGTTTTTATTACCAGATAACAAGAAAAATGCAGTATAAATTATGGCTTGCCATACCTTTATATCTGGTTCTTGTTCCGTTTGTACATATTAAATTGCCTTTATATAACAATATAAATTTACCTGTAATTGAAAAACAATGGAAAATGTATACAAAACAAAGTCAAATAAAAAATAGTACAGATATTGAAAAAAATAGGAAAATACAGGGCAATTCAGATAAGTATTTAGTAATACAAAATACTGTACTGCAAAATGGAAAAGCCAGACAGCAGATGGGAAAATACAATCTAGAAAGCAGAGTTAATATTTTATATTATACTGCTAAAGTTATAAAAATCATATATTATATTGTTATAACTGTTTTTGCCACTTTAGTAATACTAAAAAATATAGTATTTATTTTATATTGCAAAAGAAACCGCAAGTATTATAAAACAGACCAGGCTACAGGTATTAAAATTTTTATTCTTGAAAATTCTTATGTACCATTTTTATTAGGAAAATGTATTTATATATCAAAAGAAAATACGGAAAACTGGCAATATTTGAAATATATAATTCTTCATGAATATTGCCACTGGAAACAGAGGGATATGTTCTGGAAAATTGTACAGAGTGCAATTAAAGTATTTTTCTGGTACAACCCACTTGTATGGATTGCGTCCAGGTACAAAGAATATGATTGTGAACTTGCATGTGATGAAGCTGTTATTAAAATTTCAGGTAAAGATAATATACAACAATATGGTGATACTTTATTGTATCTGGCTTTAAAACACACAGCTAAATGTTATAAAAATATTATTGCAACATCTATAGGAGGTAAAAAGTGTATGTTAAAAGAGAGAATTTCTTATATAGTGTCAGAAAAAAAGAATAAAAAAACGTCATCTATAGAAACAGTATTACTAACAATAATTCTTTTAGCAGGATTGTTAGTATCATTTCCAGATAAACCACAGGCAATAGAAAAAAATAAAACTGCATCTGGCGGAAATAATATTTCACAGATAAACGATATAAATTTTTCTGGCTTAGATAAAGAAAAACATTTTACAGAAAATAATTATTATAATTATATGAAGTCAGATGGGCAGTATATTTATTTTCCATGGAATAACAGTTTATACAGAATTAATATAAAAACTGGTAAAAGCAGAAAAATTTCAGGTGGTTTTTTCAGACTTGGAGATATTACAGGTGGATATTTGTATTATACAAAAATAGAGCAAGAAGATTTAACAAAAACAGAAAAAGGTATTGTTATAACTGGCAGGATGCTGTTAGAAGATTTATCAGAAGAAACCATATGCAAAGAAGAAAGTGAAAATTTCTGGGGTTTTTCACAGCCATATGTTGCAGAAGATGGAACTGTTTATGTTGAAGAAGAAATAGGAACAGTACAGAAATGCCATACATATAAATTTAATAAAACTATAAATAAATGGGAAAGTAACAGTTCATATATATGCAAAGCCCTGGAAAAGTCCAAAGAAGAATTATATCCATATAATAATTGTATATATTTATATAATGGTTATATAAAAAATGTAATAGAAAAAGAAAAAATTTTCTTTATAAATCCATCTGCTTCCAGTATATTAATTAATAATATTAATGGGAGAACACTGAAAGAAATAAATAATTATAACAATAACCTTCTATTTACAGAAAAAGGTTTTTTATATACAGACAAAAAATTTAATATTCATTTATGCAGTTATAAAGAACCATTTAATGATAATATAATATTTGAACCAGGAAAGAAGTTTTCGTATATAAATTATGGAGTATATGATAAAAATGGTATATATGGATATTGCAAAAATAAAAATAAAGAAATTGCAATAGTACGTTTATCCTGGGATGGAAATGCAACAGAACTTTATAAAACAACTAAAAGGTTATCAGGGCTAAGTGCTTTCGGGAATGGGATATCATTTTTTGAGGGCAGGCAGTTTAAACTGGTAAAATATTAAAATTATTGCTATTTTTATTATACAAGGAGGAAAATTATGAAGAAAGTTATGAAATTTATATCATTATGCCTAGTTGGTATTTTACTATTTGGAACAGTCTTTAATACTTCAAATGCTTCAGTTGCTCCAGATAAAGATTATGATACAAATGAAGTTGTTTCAGACACTAATGGCAACAATGAAATATTTGAAACAAATAAAGAAATTATGCCACGCTTTTCATATAGGGTTGTAACAAAAAATGGAAATTTAAATGTGCGGAAAGGTCCTGGTACGAATTATGGAATTAAGGGAGCAGTTGCAAAAGGTTCTATTGTAGAATGTAGTTTTGAACAGCCTGGTAATGTTGCTAATACTAATTGGCTATATGGAAGTGGCATTGATGTTAATTCAGGAAAAAGAATTACAGGGTATATGTGTAGTGATTATCTTGATTGTATTACGATAGATTAAAATTATATTAAAAATATATTAGAAATAGCAATAATTAAAAACACCATACTAAATAATAATAAAATAATTATTTAGTATGGTGTTTTTTGTGTTTTATAAAAATGTAATTTATTATAAAAAATAAATATTTAAAAAAACAGAAGAGTTCTATTTATGTTTCTATCTCAGGGAAGATACGAGGAATACGTTGTATAGCGATAAATATGAAATAAAAGAATCAAAACAAAAAGCAGTAAATAAAAATCCCCCATAAACAAAAGCAGCATATTGTTTATGGGGGATTTTTAACTGGCAGTATTTTTTTGTTTTAAAAATGCTTTGTATATAAGCAGGGCAGCAGAGGCAATTGCTAAGACACCAGAAAGCATCTGGGAAACTGCAATACCTGTACCTGGGAAAAGAAGCTGGTCTGTCCTCAGCCCTTCTATCCATACCCTGCCAGCACCATATCCCAGCAGGTATATAAGAAAAAGCTGCCCA
>CAJTXH010000147.1 GCA_910580005.1 uncultured Lachnospiraceae bacterium
GCTTATGGCAGTGCAATAGTTTATGGCAGTGCAAAAGTTTATGGCAGCGCAGAAGTTTATGGCAACGCAGAAGTTTATATGCCTGGCCATGTACTGGTTATTGGCGCAATTGGCAGCAGGGACAGCCATACAACATTTTACAGGGGCAGGGATAATCAGGTTATGGTTAAATGTGGATGTTTCGGCGGAACGCTTGGTGAGTTCCTGCGTGCAGTGTACAAAACGCATGGCAGTAACCATTATGCAGATGTGTACAGGGCGGCAGCAAAGGTTGCGGAATTGCAGATTGGTTTAAAAGAATAAAAGATGTAATTATGGAAAGGGTTGGGTAAGGTGCGTAAGAATTTAAAAGAAGCCCGCCAGAAGGCAGGCATGACACAGATTATTTTAAGTCCATTTCTTTAATTGCATCAATATAGCCTAATACTCTTATTCGCTGGTCGTGTGTAAGTGTATTAAGGGTATTTTCGGTTTCAATGACTGTTGGATTTTCTGAAATCCCAGCAAGATAGTCTAATGAAATACCAAAAAAATTTGCAAGCATTATTGCACGCTGGAAGGATGGTGCAGTTTTTCCGTTTTCAATATCACTAATCTGGGTAGGCGTAACATTAAGGTATGCTGCTAAATCTTTTTGTGAAAGCATACGCATTTTGCGGAGTTCTCTAATTTTAGAGCCAAATTCATTATCAAAAATCATAAAAACACCTCTTGACAGTTAGATTAAATCTGAGTATAATATCAATTAATTAGATTTAATCTAACATCAAAGAGGGGAAAGGATAACATATGTTCCCTACAAAAATGAAAGAAGAACGGATAAAAAGAGGCTGGACACAAAAGAAAGTCGCTGATGTAGTAGGGCTTACTACTACTGCTGTTTCAGATATAGAAAATGGCAAAGCAAAACCTTCATATAAAGTCTTATGTGCGTTAGAAGATTTATTTGGATTAACACACAGGGAGCTCTTTAAATCCATTGATTAAATCTAATTAGATTAAATCTTACATCATTTGAATGGATTTGTAAAGGGAGGTTGTAACAATGTTGTCACAAAAAGTACAAGAGTTAGAACTTGAAAACAAACGCCTGAAAATTATTATAGAGGACATAACGAAATCAGATGCCCCGAAATCTAAAAATTGTGAAGGATGCAAACATTACATGCAGTATTACTGCCGGGAGAAATATGGTACATATTATAAAGTTTATGCAGGGCATTGTGCCTGCAATGTCCCAGCAGGGAAGCGTAAAGGGAAGACACACCCTTCACCAGAAGACACATGTTTATGTTATGAAGAAAAAACTATATAGCTGGATTAATAAAGAAAAGGGAAGGTGATGGTATGAAGAAACATGATAAAAGAACAAACGAAACACTTGCAAAAGTAATAGAAAGATTTAATGTTCATTCGCAGCAGATGAAATCTAATAACCATATAGTATCAGAGGCAGCAGCAATAATGCACAACATTGAATTATGGGAAATTTGGGCATTGACACAGGAGTAATATAGCTGTGTAACATCTGTACAGCAGTTTATGTGGAGATATTACAGAAAGTTTATCTGTGATTTCTATAATGCAGAAAGGTAATTTTATAGGAGGGCTGAAAATGAAACCACTTCATGAGTTATATGCTGCCGCATCAGGATTTGAATTACTGCTGGAAAATGATTTAAAAGCATTAAAAAGGCACAGAACCAGAATGTATAAAGAAAAGGATGCTTCCAGAACCAAAGACATTTTAAATACACTTAAAAATTTAGAATATGACACAGCCAGATACAAAGAATGGGCAGAGCTTGAAACAGAAGCAATGGAAAAACAGGAGGTCTGGTATGGACAAAACAAAAATTGACTGGTGCGACAGTACATGGAACCCTGTTACGGGGTGTTTCCATGAATGTAAATACTGTTACGCAAGAAAAATAGCAGAACGGTTTGGAGGAAAACAGAAATATGCAGATATATTTGTGGAAAATGAACCAGTAAAAGAAAACAACGGAAAAACCTTGGCATATCCTCATAGTTTTAGCCCTACATTTCACATATACCGGCTAAATGATTACATAGCAAAAAAAGGCAGGAACATCTTTGTGTGCTCTATGGCAGACTTGTTTGGGGACTGGGTACCGGGCAGCTGGATTGAAGAAGTGTTTTCGGCTTGTGAAAAATCACCACAGCATAACTACATGTTTTTAACAAAAAATCCAGAAAGGTATTTTGTTTTGCACCAGGAAGGGAAACTTTTGAAAGGGGATAACATATGGTATGGCTCAACATTGACAGACCCTGCCATGGGAGTGTTTTTTGGAGGGGATGTGTATAACACATTTTTAAGTATAGAGCCAATTTTACAGCCTTTTGGAAAAATACCAAATGCAGGGGATAAATATCTGCCAGGCTGGGTTATTGTGGGCGCAGAAACTGGCAGGCGTAAAGAGAAGGTAATACCAAAAAGGGAATGGCTTGAGGAAATTCTGGAGGATTGCAGGCGGTATGGCATCCCGCTTTTTATGAAATCCAGTCTTGCAGATATTTGGGGCGAACCACTGGTACAGGAATTTCCAGAGAAATTAAAAATGAGGAGCAACATGGCACTGTTGCCAGGAAAACAAGGAGATGTGTAACAAAATGTTTAAATGCAGGAAATGTGGCTGTAATTGTGACAATGCAGATATCAGGAATGGTTTGTGTGATGACTGCAGGAATGTAATAAAAAGCCAGCTGTATGTAATGCATACAGCTACAAAGCAGACAGAAAAGAAACATATTTTGAAACATGAAAAAAATAAGGGCTACATAAACGCATCCCGAAAGCAGAAGGGCTAATATTGGTTTTAATGGAGGGGATTATGGACAAAACAAAGAGCATAGTAACGGACTATGGAAGTATATGTTTCTTCTGTGGAAAACAGGCAGAAGGTGAACACCATCTGCTTTTTGGCAATGGCACAAGGAAACTTTCGGAAGAGGATGGGTTAAAAGTGCCAGTATGTAACCAGTGCCATACACTTGGTACAGTAACAGGACGCATACACGACAACCCAATAGCAGAAAAACTGTCAAAAATGTTAGGGCAGGCAATGTTTGAACTGAAGATTGGTGACAGGCAGGACTTCATGGCACGCTATGGGAAATCTTATCTGTAAGGGGCAGGGTTAAAATGAAGAACAGTGAACATATTGCCAGCTTTCTAAAATTTCTCAGGGAAATACAGACAGAATATAATATAGCCCTGGACACAGAAAAAGAGGCTGACAAAGAAACACAGGACATACTCCACAGGCTTGAGCTTGACAATGACGGCTATCACGATATGGCAGAAATGTCAAAATTAATAAAATCTGTGCGCCAAAAACGCAGGAAAGCCAAGGACGCAAAAACAGAAGCAGAACCAATAATACAATGGGTAAAAGAAACCCCTAAGTTTTCCAGTTCGCTGGAAAAGCTTCTTGGCGAAGTGCGCAGGGCAGAAAAATCCAATACAAACAGGTATTATACAAATAAAACAGATGTGTTGGAAGGGATAGGGAAGGGCAGAAGAAAAAATAAAACAGAGCAGGTTTAGCTGTGTGGTTTATCTGGTAATAAAAAATTATAAGCCCTGCATCACAGAAAGAAAGAGGAATAATCTATGGATTTAGTAGAAATAAGAAAAAGTGATGTATTTATTATAAATTTATTGGATTGCTATAATTAAAAAATATCCAGCAAAAAAGCATAATACATACATATTATTTATGGAAAGTCTGGTTAAAGTGGACTGTAAAACAGTCAGAGCAACAGACAGTATGTAAGGGAATACCTGGTTAAAGTGGGCTGTAAAACAGTCAGAGCAACAGGCAATAGCAAATATGCAGGCTGGATTAAAGTGAGGAGGTGGTACTGGTGGGCGAAAAACAAGGCTGGATTAAACTTCATCGCAGAATCCAAGACTGCTTTCTGTGGGAAGAAAAACCATATGACAAGGCAAGGGCATGGATTGACATGCTGTTGTCTGCTGCATACCATGACAAAAAAATAGGTGATACTGTAAAATTAAACAAGGGGTCTTTTGTTACAAGTGCTGTAAAACTGGCAGAAAGATGGGGATGGAGCAGGAATAAGGTGAACAGTTTCCTGGCAATGCTTGAAAGCGAGCAGATGATACATACCACAAGGACAAGCAGGGGCACAGCCATAACTATTGTAAATTACGAAAAATACCAGGTTTGTGGTACAGCAGAAAGTACAACGGAAAGTACAGCAGAAAGTACAACGGAAAGTACAGCAGAAAGTACAACGGAAAGTACACAAAAGAAGAATTATAAGAATGATAAGAATGTATTTAAAAATACTATGTGCAAAGCGGACGCTTTGGCACTGTTTGAACAGTTATGGAAGCTATATCCAGTCAAAAAAGGCAAGGGGCAGGTGTCTTTATCTGCAAAAAAACGCCTGTTTAAAATTGGCTTTGAGGAGATGGAAAGGGCAGTAAACAGGTATTTATCAGAGCTGGAAAAGGACAGCAGCTGGAGGAAGCCACAGAACGGCAGCACGTTTTTTAACAGTGGGTATGTTGATTACCTTGACGCCAATTATGTACCAGAAAAAAAAGAACCACAAAACAAAAAGCCAAATATGTTTAACAGTTTTGAACAAAGAAATTACAGCAGTGACGGTCTTGACAGCCTTGAGAAAAAACTGCTGTCAATGCATTAAATGGTTTTATGGCATAAAGTATCTGGAGGAGGTAAGCATGGACAAAAATATACTACAGCAGTATTTACATGTACAGGCACGTGTAAAGTATCTGCGTGGCCAGGCAGAGAAAACAAGACGTAAGATAGACAGGCTTGTTTACACAGATTATGGCATTGCAGGTGATACAGTGTCTAGGGGGAAAAAGGGGAAGAAACCTTTAGGCACAGTAAAGATTACTGGTTTCCCTGTACCAGAATACCAAGGCATAGCAGAACAGTTAAAGCGGCGCAATAAAATATTAAAAGCTGAGGAAATGAAGCTTGCAAAGATTGCTAATGAAGCAGAAGAGTTTATTGCATCAGTTGACGAAATAGAAATGCGCAGTATACTAAGCCTGCATTACATAGAGGGCATGGCATGGGCACAGGTGGCATATGAAATGAATGTGCTGTATGGGGATAAAATTTACACTCCTGACAGATGCAGGATGAAACATGAAAGGTTTATAAAAAATTTATAAAAAATTTATAAAAAATTTATGTTTGTTCGTTTTGTTCGCTTTTTTTATGCTATAATTAAAATAAAAAAACTATGTCCAAAACAAAATATAATAATTATAATAGCTTTTTATAATATAAATAATTCTTTCTTGAGCACAGCCTTGCGTATATATGGGCTGTGTTTTTTTGGATTGTGCATAGTACAGGGAGGTGGTGGTCTGAACAGGGTAGA
>CAJTXH010000148.1 GCA_910580005.1 uncultured Lachnospiraceae bacterium
CTGCGTCCGTCTGCAAACAAAGGACGGCTGGAAATTTTATGAAACGGACGTGTATGCAGGATAAATATAAAATAGAACAATATTCTGTTTTAATTTACAAAATTTGTATAAAAAATATATAAAACTACGTGTGTTTGTTCTAAAAATTAGCACTCACCTCTTGACTTGGCTAACAAAAAGTGATATGATTGCTTTCAACAAAAAGAGGCAACATTATTAACAGGCTTAACTAGATTTGGAGGTGTGGATATGAATATTAGTAAATTTACACAGAAGTCCCAGGAAGTTGTCCAGAATTGCGAAAAGGTTGCAATGGATTATGGGCACCAGGAGATTGCACAGCCACATTTGCTGGCTTCAATGATGGCTGTTGAAGACAGCCTTATAAGGAAACTTATTGGAAAAATGGATATTGAACCAGATGTTTTTATGGCACAGGTAGAAGGGCTTCTGGCAAAACGCCCGAAAGTAAGCGGAGGGCAGCTCCATATAGACCAGTATTTAAACCAGACTTTAATATATGCAGAAGATGAAGCAAAGCATATGGGAGATGAATATGTTTCAGTTGAACATTTATTTTTAAGCCTGCTTGCGCATCCAGATAAAGATATTAAAGCACTTATGAAGCAGTGCCAGATTACGAAGGAAAGGTTTTTGCAGGCATTATCAAAGGTAAGGGGCAACCAGAGGGTAACAAGTGATAATCCAGAGGCAACATATGATACACTTGAAAAATATGGTGCAGACCTTGTTGAAAGGGCTAAGGATGGTAAAATGGACCCTGTTATTGGCAGGGATAATGAAATCCGCAATATTATAAGAATACTTTCACGTAAAACGAAAAACAACCCTGTCCTGATTGGTGAACCCGGTGTTGGCAAAACAGCGGCTGTAGAAGGGCTTGCACAGCGTATTGTGCGTGGCGATGTACCAGAGGCACTGAAAGATAAGAAAATATTTGCACTTGATATGGGTGCACTTGTAGCAGGGGCTAAATACCGTGGTGAATTTGAAGAACGCCTTAAGGCAGTCCTTGAGGAGGTTAAGAAAAGTGACGGGCAGATAATTCTTTTTATTGATGAGCTCCATACAATAGTAGGCGCTGGTAAAACAGATGGTGCAATGGATGCAGGAAATATGTTAAAACCAATGCTTGCACGTGGTGAACTCCATTGCATTGGCGCAACTACACTTGATGAGTACCGCATGTACATTGAAAAAGATGCAGCACTTGAAAGAAGGTTCCAGCCTGTAATGGTTGCAGAACCAGCAGTTGAGGACACTATTTCCATATTACGCGGGCTTAAAGACAGATATGAGGTTTTCCATGGTGTTAAAATAACAGATGCAGCACTTGTAGCAGCCGCAACATTATCAGACAGGTATATATCAGACCGTTTTTTGCCTGATAAAGCAATCGACCTGGTAGATGAAGCATGTGCAATGATAAAAACAGAACTTGACAGCCTGCCTGCAGAACTTGATGAGGTACAGAGAAAGATTATGCAGTTTGAAATAGAAGAGGCAGCGCTTAAAAAGGAAAATGATAGCCTTTCAAAAGACCGCCTTGCAAACCTCCAAAAAGAACTGGCAGAATTAAAAGACCGTTTTACATCACAAAAAGCAAAGTGGGATGAGGAAAAGTCTGCTGTTGACAAGGTTAATAAACTTAAGGAAAGTATAAATGATGTCCATACAGAAATGGAAGCGGCTAAAAGGGACTATAACCTTGAAAAACTTGCGGAATTACAATACGGCCAGCTGCCAGGGCTTGAAAGGCAGCTGGCAGAGGAAGAAGAAAGGGTAAAAAATAACAATAATACACTTGTACAGGAAAACGTTACAGATGATGAAATTGCAAAGATTATTTCAAGATGGACAGGGATTCCTGTTGCCAAGTTAAATGAAGGCGAGCGTGAGAAAACACTGCATCTTGAAGAAGAGCTTCATAAACGCGTAATTGGGCAGGATGAAGGTGTAAAACTTGTATCAGAGGCAATACTGCGTTCCAAAGCTGGCATAAAAGACCCTTCAAAACCTATAGGTTCATTCCTGTTCCTTGGCCCTACAGGTGTAGGCAAGACAGAACTTGCCAAAACACTTGCAGCAAGCCTGTTTGATGATGAAAACAATATGGTCAGGATTGACATGAGTGAGTATATGGAGAAATATTCCGTTTCAAGGCTTATAGGGGCGCCTCCTGGATATGTAGGATATGAAGAAGGCGGACAGCTTACAGAAGCAGTAAGAAGGAAGCCATATTCAGTTGTACTTTTTGATGAAATAGAAAAAGCACATCCTGATGTATTTAATGTATTGTTACAGGTACTTGATGATGGAAGGATTACAGATTCACAAGGACGTACCGTTGATTTTAAAAATACAATACTTATACTTACATCTAATATTGGTTCATCATACCTTCTTGACGGCATTACAGAAGATGGAAGCATAAGCAGTGAAGCACAGGAACTTGCAATGAATGATTTGCGTGCAAGCTTCAGGCCTGAATTTTTAAACAGGCTTGATGAAATAGTTATGTTTAAGCCATTAACAAAAGAAAATATAAGCGGAATTATAAATATTCTTCTTGATGAATTAAATAAAAGGCTTGCAGACAGGGAAATCAAAGCACAGCTTACAGACGCCGCCATAAAACTGGTGGCAGATAAGGCATATGAACCAAGCTTTGGCGCACGCCCTCTTAAAAGATACCTGCAGAAAAATGTTGAAACAATACTTGCACGTGAAATCCTTAGTGATAAAGCCAGGGCAGGTGATACAATAGTAATAGATGATATAGGCGGAAAGCTTGGGATAAGGTAAAACTGTATAAAAATATAATCGCATAATAATATAAATATTTATATAAAATGGCAGATGCATATAAAAGCATCTGCCATTTTATTAAAAAATAAATATTGACAAAAAATCAAAAAAGTTTTATTATATCTATATAAAATGAATTAAAAAATCAAAATCATTTTTTAAAAAAATGGATTGAAAATAATGGAAATCCATGGTAAAAGGAGGGAGGGGTATATAAAGTAAGTGCCAAAAAGGCTTATACCGTAAACAGAGAGCATTTCCGCAGTGCAGTGATTTGGTAATTAATATTTAAATTATTATTTATGTTGTCTGGCACTAATAAAAAATTTATAGTACCAGATGATTTAATTTATGTTATTTGTTATAAGTAATGAAAGGAGGAGATTAATAATGAAAAAAATTTTTTTAATAGTATTATGTATGTTTTTATTGTCTGCATGTGGAAATGATAAATCTGTGGCAGGAAATAAAGAAAAAAATAATAAAGAGAGTTTAGAAACTAATAAAGGAAATTTAAAAGAAAATAATATACAAGAGGAGGGCACTAAAAAAGAAAATGGTATAATTACACATGATATATCATTTAAAGCCAGCAAAAAATACAGGGACAGTATTGCCTTAAAGGCTGTAGAAAACGGAGTTTATTATTTTTCATATAGTACAGATTCAGAATGGTGTTATGCAAAGTATTGTGATGGAAAAATGTCTGATATATATTCTTTAGATAATAAATATGATATATTTTACGAGGATATAATAAATGGAAATCTGGTAATAGGATGCTTTTTAAATAATAAAGTTACAATAATGAAAGTTTCTATGCAGGGGAAAGAAGAAATAATAACAGAATTTAATATGCCCACGCTTCCAATAATAGCATACACTGGAAATTCGTTAGTATGGTGTGAAAAAGAACTGGAAGATAATTTAAATAAAGAAAAATTAATGGTTTATTATTTTGATACAGGGAAGAAAGAAGATACAGGCATAAAATGTGAATATAAAAAGAAAGGCAATTATTATACTGGTGATGTAGTCATGGCTTTAGGGGGATGGCAGGATGGATTTTGCTACACAGTGACAAAATTTAATAATGAATATATGTATGATGATTTATCAGGTGAAACAGAAATTTATTATTATTCATTTAAAGATAAGAAATCAGAAAAATTAACAGATTACCAGTATAAACCAGCTTATATAGGAGGTTCAGAAGAAGCAGTTATTGTATCTGATTATATTTTACAGGGACATGAAGATACAGGAAAGGTATTATATAGTACAGAAAAGGGATATGAAACAAAACTGTTAGATGGAGTAAATGCGGCTGAAAATATATATAACAGCTATAGCTTTAAAAATAATAATTATATTGCTGCTAATGATGAATATTTTTGGATTTTTAATACTAAAGGACAGACTTGCCAGAAATATAAATTTAACCATGTTTATGAGGGAGATTTTGGCAAAGAGGGATGGAAACCAAGTGACCATATAACAAGCAGGATTATTAAGTCAGGAGATAAGTGTTATTACTCTGTTTATAATAATCCTTTAATTGAAATTTATCAGATTAATATAGAAAATACAGAATCTAAGAAAGCATGGAAGTAACATATAAAAAAATTGGCAAAAATAACAGCCCCTGGATTTTAAGGGCTGTTTTGTTATTTTGGCATTATATTATAAGCTGCCTGCTCCCTCGCAAGCTCAAGCAGGATATGGAGTACCGTCCATCTTGAATTAGAAGGGGTAAGCACTGCTTTATAAGTGACATTAATGTTTTTATTATTACGCAGTTTAAAAAGTATTTTGTCAAGCTTTTTACCATTAATGCCACAAAATAATATAAGGCTTTCATCAGGAACTTTTCCTGTAAAATGATTTGATTTTATAATATCTGTTTTGCCATTGGCAATGTTTTGTAAAGAGTCATTGTACTGGAGTGTATCTGCTTCAATTACCTGTAAGTGCATTGGTACAAGGAGCTTTTTGATTTCTTCTGTACAGGATGTATTAAAAAGAACTGCTTTTTCCATATATAACCTCTTTTTAATATTATTCAACAGGAGTCCATTCTGGTTAAAGCCATTTTTGTTTTGTATATGACCATAATCTTCTATATGTGGTTTCATTTATTTTTTTGTATCTGTAACCTGTTTTTTCAAAATAAGGCTGTATACCTGGATTTTCTGCTTCTGCTGCTTTTATAACAGAAGTACTATATAGAGAACTAATTGCAGGTGTAACAGATAAATTTAAAAATAATGCTGCTATAAATAATTTTTTTCTCATTGTACTTTCCTTTCTTTTTTTGCCTCTTCTTTATTTTCATATATTTTTATGCCCTCAAGGTGCGGAATAACTATTATATCCAGTTTTTTTCTGGTCTGGTAACTATTTTCTGCAATCATTTTAAAACGCTGTAAAAGGTTTTCGCCAGAGTTTTCTTC
>CAJTXH010000149.1 GCA_910580005.1 uncultured Lachnospiraceae bacterium
CAGTGGTGGTATAGGCAGTTATGTTAGTGCTGCTCCTTCTGCTTCACCTAGTGCAGAACCTACTAAAGCTCCTGGTGCAGATAATACAGCAACTCCTGGTGCATCAAGCACTCCTGGTATTGGTGACAATACACCAGCCCCTACTAAGGTTCCAACAGCAACAAATAAGCCATCTGATAATACTACAGGTAGTACAGCAGTTGTTAAGGTAGGCAAGAAAGCTACTATTAGTGGTTCACAGTACAAGGTTACAGCAGTAAAGGGAACAAGGACTGTACAGTTTACAAAAGGTAAGAAGAATACTAAGAGCATTGTAATTCCTTCAACTGTCAAAATTAGTGGTAAAAATTATAAGGTTACAGCTATTGCTAAAAATGCATTTAAAGGCAATAAGAAACTTACAAAAGTAACAATTGGCAAGAATGTTAATAAGATTGGTGCAAGCGCATTCCAGAAATGCAGTAAGTTAAAGAGCATTATAATTAAGAGCACAAAACTTACAAATAAGAAAGTTGGCAAGAATGCATTTAAGGGCATCAATAAGAAAGCAACATTTAAAGTGCCAAAGAACAAGGTTAAGGCATATAAAAAGATTGTTAAAGCTAAAGGCGCAGGCAAAAACGTTAAGGTGAAAAAATAATTTTTTTAATTCTATATGCAGCATCTGGGAGATAATCCCAAAAATACCACCAGTGTTTTACTGGTGGTATTTTTATTAGAAGATAATTTGCCGAAAGGCATTAATGAATGACAGTGACAATTTAATGGTAAAATAAACTTAAACTTTGGAAGTGAGGATAATATATAATGAGGCTCAGAAATGTCAAGGGCTCACAGGAGCTTATTACAGATAACCAGTATACAATACAGGCGGACGGGGCAGAACCATCAGATTATAAAGGGCTATGGAATAAAAATTTTTTCCATAATAATAATCCCATCCATATTGAAATAGGCATGGGGAAAGGACAGTTTATAACAACACTTGCTGCCAGCAACCCTGGCATTAATTATATTGGCATTGAAAAATATTCAAGTGTGCTTGTAAAGGCATTTGGCAAAAGGGAACTGCTTGGAACAGATAATCTTTTGTTTATAAGAATGGATGCTGAAAATATAACAGATTTTTTTGCACCAGGGGAAGCAGACAGGATTTATCTTAATTTTTCAGATCCCTGGCCAAAAGACAGGCACGCTAAAAGACGCCTTACTTCAAGGCAGTTTCTGGAACGCTATGACGTAATACTTTCAGAAAATGGATTTATACAGTTTAAAACTGATAACCGTATGCTCTTTGATTTTTCTGTTGAAGAAGCACGGGGGGCTGGATGGTGTCTTGATGAAGTAAATTACAACCTTCACAAACATGGACCTGCAGAAGATAATGTTATGACTGAATATGAACAGAAATTTTATAATCTTGGCTGCCCTATATACAAACTTACAGCACACAGGCAGAAATAATATTTATTCTGCCTGTTCCCACTCTTTCAGTGCCTTTATATCCCTTCCCTGCAATTTATATTTTATAAACTTATTGGCAAGGAAACCTGCCACTGCCACAACAGGGACTCCTATAAACATTCCAAGCACTCCAAAATACGCACCGCCAACAGTTATTGCAAATATAACCCACATCGGGTTAAGCCCTGTAGACTGCCCAAGCAGGCGTGGGCCAAGTACCAGCCCGTCAAACTGCTGTAATATAAGTATCATTATTACAAATATAATTGTCTGTTTTGGGCTTGTACACAAGTAAATCAGCGCCCCTGGCACAGCTCCTATAAATGGCCCGAAATAAGGTATCATATTGGTTATTCCGACAATAACACTTATTAAAACCGAATACGGAAGCCTTAATATATTCATAAGCACACAGCAGATACACCCTATTATAAGGGAATCTACTGCCTTACTTATAAGAAATGCGCTAAATATATCATTACATTCCCGGAATGTATCACATATAACATCACCTTTTTCTTCTTCAAATAAAGCATATACAAGTCTTTTTGCCTGGTATCTGAATAAATCTTTCCCATTAATCATATATACTGAAATAAAAAGTGCAAGCAATATATTAACAAGCCCCCTTACTATTGAAACTGATACTGAGAAAATCATAGGGACTATGTTGCCTACTATATTTGTACCATAATCAACAATATCCGGAACCATTTCATTAAGCCTGTCCGTAACCATGTTAACATCTATTGCAGGATATTTCTGATGGAGCTCCTTTAACCATTTTAGTATATGTGAATAAAAGGCTG
This sequence comes from uncultured Lachnospiraceae bacterium, assembly GCA_910580005.1. GTDB lineage: Bacteria > Bacillota > Clostridia > Lachnospirales > Lachnospiraceae > Butyribacter. The sequence goes on from CAJTXH010000149.1 coordinate 2,274, forward strand.
GGACATTTGATGCCAGTTCTGATATACTCTCCCCTGTCTGTGGTATTACAAATACAAAAGCTATTATTATAAAGCCAACAAATGTTATATAGGCAAAGACCATTGCCAGCACTTTTGCAAGTTTTTTATGCCCGCCTTTTGTAATATATTTAAGAATAAGCCCTTGATACTTTACAACTATTGGCGAAACAAAATATGCAATAAGCACTGCTGCAAAAAAAGGCGATAACACCCCAAACAAGTTATAAATAAACTCCTTTGTATCTGTCCAGTTATTTATAAGCATATATATAATTGTACCAAAAAATATTACTAATAAAATGTACAAACATATATTTGCGTATTTGTGGTCAAATTTAAAGAACCTGCCATTCCGCTGTTCCGCCTTCTTTTTCTTTACAATGCCAGCTTCTGTATTCCTATCTGTATCTTTGCCAGAAACTTTTCTAGTATTTTTATTTTGTTTATCATTATCCATGTTAGTTACTTTTGACATAACACCATCCTGCCTGTACTTAAAAAATTTTTATATTTAACAGTATAGACCTAATCTGCACTTTTGCAAACAGTTTATAACTAAATTTAATGAATAATTAAGTAATTTCTTTTGTTGATTTTCTATAAATAATAGTTTAATATATTATTGATTATAAAATTTAATTGCATAGATATGCGGAAATGGAGGTAACAATGGCTAAATCACTTATTTTTCTTGCAACAGGATATGAGGAAGTTGAGATGCTTACTGTTGTGGACATGCTTAGAAGGGCTGGCATTGAAATAAACATGGTATCTATTACTGGCACTTTAGAGGTTACAGGTTCACACAACATAACTATTAAAGCAGACCTATTATTTAATGATGCAGGCTTTGACAGCGCAGACATGCTTATACTCCCCGGCGGTATGCCTGGAACAAATAACCTGCTTGCATACAAACCACTTACAGACAAACTTATAGAATTTCACAATTCAGGCAAATTTACGGCGGCTGTGTGTGCAGCACCAAGCGTGCTAGGCGCACTTGGAATTTTAAATGGAAAAAATGCAACATGCTATCCAGGTTTTGAAGAAAAGCTTACAGGTGCAAATTACCAGAAACAGCCTGTTGTCAGGGATGGCAATGTCATTACAAGCCGAGGCATGGGAACATGTATTGATTTTGCAGGTGAAATCATTTCAGCACTTGACAGCCCTCAGAAGGCGGAAGACATTAAAAAGAAAATTATATACAATGATAATTATTAGAGGTTAAAATACCCCTTTCCATCAAATTCCATTGCTGGAAAGGGGTTATTGTTTACCATCTATTATATCCAGCTTATTACTCCTGCTGATTTTAACAGAAGAATTATAAGAAGTATTGGTGCAACGACCTTAATCATTGGTATATAAAGCCATTTCCTTCCAAATCTGCCACCGCTTTTTTCTACTTCGTCTATTATTGTCTTTGGCTTTACAATCCAGCCTATAAGTATACATGTACCTATTGCAACAACCGGCATGAGCAGGTTATTACTTATATAATCCATAATGTCAAGTATCTGTGCAGCTACACCATTAGGAAGCGTAACCTCAAAATACAATACATTATATCCAAGGCATACCACTATCCCGGCAATTAATGCTATAATGCCTTCAATACATGATGCCTTGTTCCTTGAAATATGGAACTGGTCCATAAAGCTTGAAACTACAGCTTCCATAACTGACATTGCGCTTGTTACTGCCGCAAAAAGCACCATTGCAAAGAAAAGGCATCCTACTATATTGCCTATCCTGCCCATTGCCGCAAATACTTTTGGAAGTGACACAAACATAAGGCTTGGTCCTGATGCCTGCATTCCCTCTGTACCCATAAATGTAAATACTGCTGGTATAATCATTACACCCGCAAGGAATGCCACTGCTGTGTCAAATATTTCAATCTGGTTAATAGACCTTGTAAGGTTTGCATCATCTTTTACATATGAACCATATGCAACCATAATTCCCATTGCAACACTAAGGCTGAAGAAAAGCTGCCCCATTGCATCTACAAGTACTGAGAAAAACCCTTGTACAGTCAGCCCGTCAAAATCTGGCACTACATAGACCTTAAACCCTTCAAGCCCTGTCCTTGTAACCCCGTCTGCATCAGTGTGCTTTATAGTAAGGGAAAAAACAGCAATAATTACAACTAACAGCAGCAGCACTGGCATAATTATCTGTGAAGAAGCTTCTATCCCCTTATTTACACCCCTGAATATAATAAATGCAACTACAGACAAGAATAACACCATCATTACCAAGGGTTCTATGTTACTCGTTATAAAACCAGTAAAATACCCATCCTCTGCAGCGGCCATCCCATTGCCTGTAAGATATGCAATAAAATATTTCAGCACCCATCCGCCTATTGCACAGTAATAAGGCAGTATAATGACTGGCACAATACATGCTATAACACCAAGAGGCTTCCAGCTCTTATGTATCTTTCCATAAGCTGTAAGCGGACTCTGCTTTGTTTTCCTTCCAATGGCAATTTCTGTACTAAGCAGCGTAAAACCAAATGTTAGTGCAAGAACCAGGTATATAACCAGGAACATTCCTCCTCCATCCTTAGCTGCAAGGTACGGAAACCTCCATATATTTCCAAGGCCTACGGCACTTCCGGCGGCTGCCAGTACAAAGCCGATAGTTCCTGAGAATGAATTACGTTCTTTTTTCATCTTAAACTTCCTTTCTCTACATCAATAATAATAGAGTTATTATAACCTATAGGAAGTTTTGTTGCAATGTTTATCTCAAATCCAGCAGGACAAATGCATGAATGAATAAACTGTAAACATACCTCTTGTATATGATGAAATCCCTAACATTAAGATAATTTCCAGTTATCCTTTGTTGGCAGATGGACGCAGGGATTCCGTGTCCGTCTAAAACATATTCCACTCCAGGGCACGCTTGCGCTACGTCAGC
>CAJTXH010000150.1 GCA_910580005.1 uncultured Lachnospiraceae bacterium
GAAAAAAACGTGTCAAAAATCCTCGAATTTAATTGACTGTGAATAGTAACTAAAAGGTAACAATATATGTTATTTGTACATGGCTATGGGTAGAAATAAAATAACTTAAAAACAGGCAGATATGTTATACAACTTACTGCCTGTTTTTATATAATTCCAAAACTTTACAATTTTATTATGCCTGCATCTGTGCACGGTAGTAATTTATCAGGCATCCCTTTACAATTATATCACGCTCATCATCTGTAAGCCTTCCAAGTTTTAAATCAAATTCTTTCATTTCCTGTCCAACTACATATGCTTTTATTACATCTTCTTTATTTATAATAGCATTCTTTATATCCTTAACAAAGATATAATCCCCATTTTTAAACGGAAGCTTGTCCTCTTCAAATATAAATGGCAACATCCCCCAGTTAATAAGGTTAGAACGGTATCTCTTTGTAGCATACTCTTTTGCTATATTGGCAAAACCACCAAGCACTTTCTGGCATGAAGCCGCCTGTTCACGTGCAGAGCCATCTCCTGGCTTCACTGCATATATAAGGCTTCCTATCTGTGTTTCCTCTGGTTTTGCTTCAAATTTTGCATTAACCTGCTTAAACACTTCTTCTGCTTCAGGAAGTGCAGCAAATATATCCTCTCCTGCTGTCCTTGCTTTTTCTCCAAGCTGTACAGCTTTGGCACGCCCTACATAAGCTGGGTCTTTACGTGACAATGTAAATTCTGCAAGCCCAAGCGGATTAGAACGGAATGATGAAGTTTCACCTGATGGTATAAGCTCATCTGTAGTTGTTACAGGGTCATGTATCTCTGACACAACCTTAAGCACCATATTGTCTGTAAGTGCAGACATAACAGGCCAGTCCTTTATATTTGGTCCAAATTTAATCTCTGTTTCTGGCTGTGGTTTTCCAACTCCATTGTAAACACGGTTGTCATATATTGTACTGTCAAAGTAATATTTTGGTTTGCTAAATTCTGCATCAATATCCATTGCAGATGTTAAATACCCCTTGTTAGCAGCTGTTGCAGCAATTGAACGTGCATCCATAAGTGCAACGGAGGCAATCTGGCCGTTTGTAACCTTTGAGCCTTCCCTGTTAGGGAAATTACGTGTTGAATGTCTTATAGAAAGACCATTATTAGGCGGAACATCCCCTGCGCCAAAACATGGGCCACAGAATGCAGAACGCACTGTTGCACCTGTTGCCATAATATCTGCAATTACACCATTCTTCACAAGTTCCATAAATACAGGCTGGCTTGAAGGATAAACACTAAGTGAGAACTCATCAGCGCCAATATTTTTACCACGTAATATATCTGCAGCATCACATATGTTTTCAAAGCCGCCGCCAGCACATCCTGCTATAACGCCCTGCTCAACATAAAGTTTCCCATTACGTACTTTATCTTTAAGTGTAAACTGTACTTTATTATTATCCAGGCTTACAAGTGCCTTTTTCTCAACATCATCAAGAATATCCATCATATTTGCATTAAGTTCATCAATAGTATAGACATTGCTTGGATGGAATGGCATTGCAATCATAGGTTTTATCTCTGAAAGGTCCACATAAACCATACCATCATAATAAGCTATATTATCTGGCTTTAACTCCTTATAATCCTCTGGACGTTTATGGATTTCATAGAAATCCTTAATCTCACTATCTGTTACCCAGACAGATGACAGGCATGTTGTTTCAGTAGTCATTACATCCACGCCGATACGGTAGTCTGCTGAAAGGTTTGCAACACCATCGCCAACAAATTCCATTACTTTATTATTTACATATCCATTAGCAAATACAGCACCAATAATTGCAAGCGCAATATCCTGCGGACCAACACCTTTCTGTGGCTTTCCTGCCAGGTATACTGCAACTATTCCTGGCATTGCAATATCATATGTCCTGCCTAAAAGCTGCTTTACAAGTTCAGGACCTCCCTCTCCCACTGCCATAGTGCCAAGTGCGCCATAACGTGTATGCGAGTCTGAACCAAGCAGCATACTGCCGCCTCCTGCAAGCATTTCACGTGCAAACTGGTGTATAACTGCCTGGTGCGGAGGAACATACATCCCGCCATACTTCTTAGCACATGAAAGTCCGAACATATGGTCATCTTCATTAATAGTGCCACCTACTGCACATAAACTATTATGGCAATTAGTAAGGACATAAGGTACAGGGAACTTTTCAAGCCCTGAAGCACGTGCTGTCTGGATTATGCCAACAAATGTTATGTCATGTGAAGTGAGTTTGTCAAATTTTATGTTGAGGTTTTGCATATCTCCAGAAGTATTATGTTCCTCTAATATTTTATACGCAATTGTACCCTTTGCCGCCTCTTCCTTAGATGGCACACTGCCGCATTCTGCATTTAATGCCTGTCCTGCTTCTGCATTATCCTCTATAATTTTAGTCCCATTTACAAGATAAACCCCGTTGCCATAAAGCTTAACCATAAATTATGCCTCCTTAATCAGTAATAGATATTACTCCCATGCAGTCCCTGGTATTTTACCTTAATATAAACTGTCCAATAAGTTCCCTTAATGAAGTTGCCTGTGCTGCAAGCTCTTCACTTGTTGCTGATGTTTCCTGTGCTGATGCAGAATTACTCTGCACCACACCTGAAATCTGTTCAATGCCTTTTTCAATTTCACGCATTGTATCTGCTTGTGTAAGCGCTGTATCGCTTGCCTGTTTTGAAGCATTTGATAAAAATTCAATGCCATTAATAACTTCTTCTAATGATTCTTTAGTCCTCTGTGTCATTATATTGCCTGCTTCAACTTCTTCAAGCGCATTGTGTATTAATTCCCTTGTCTTGGCAGCAGACTGTGCACTGTCTGTAGCAAGCTTGCCAATCTGGTCAGCAACTACTGCAAAGCCCTTTCCTGCCTCGCCTGCCCTTGCTGCTTCAATAGACGCATTAAGTGAAAGCAGGTTTGTCTGTGATGCAATATCTTCAATTTCACCAATAATATTTTCAACTTCTTTGGAAGCTTCGCTAATGCGCTCCATAGCACTGATAAGGCTATTCATTTCCTCACTTCCGTGCTCTGCCTGCTCCCTGTATACAAGCCCCTCTTCATAAGCAGCACCGACCTGCTTTGCACTGTCTTCAGCAGCTATCGTAACGTTTTCAACTGTTGCAGTAAGTTCCTGTACAGCCCCAGCCTGGTCTGTCGCACCCTCTGCAAGTGCTGTTGCGCTTTCTGCAAGCTGTCCTGCGCCAGCATCTACCTGGTCTGATGCCTCTTCTATCTGTATAAGGGTACCTTTAAACTTTTCAGTAATATGTTCTATGCTCTTCTTAAGGCCTGCAAAATCCCCAACAAACAGTCCAGGGTCATTTAAAGTTGCCATAAAATCACCATCTGCAAGAGCAACAACATTCTCATTAATATCAAAAATAATCTGGCTCAGGTTCTTTGCCATTGCTTTAATTTCAATTGCAAGGCTGTTTACCTCATCATTAGTGTCAAGGTCAGGAAAATCTGAAACCAGGTCACCTTTGGCAAACTTCTTCATTCTCTCAGATACAGCATTTAAACCACTGGAAATCTGGCTGGCAATGCCTTTTCCAATCTTTATAGAAGTAAGCATCACAGCAGCAATAATAAGTATAATAAGTACAATCATTGAAACAGCAACTATATTAAGCGTTTTATTAACATTATTTCCTGCCTGGACTTTTACTTCCATCAAATTTGTAAGGTCACTGTAAATTTCATTAAACATTGGCGAAAGCTCATTAGCTGCTTTTGCCTGTGCATTTGCCCTGTTCTCCTGGTTATGTATATCACTGCCCAGTGCTAATATCTCTGAATCAAGCGCCCAGTATTCATCCAGTGCGCTTTTTATATTATTATATACTTCTTTACCTTCATCAGTTACAATTGACTGCTCCATTTTTCCAAAAAACGTTTCAAATTTTTCTTTGTTCTCTTCATGTGCAGTTGTATTCATATTGACAATTTCTTCATCTGCATATGCAATTACTGCTCTTGTTGAACTCCTTGAATCTGCATATGCTGCCATCGCATTTCCAATATCCCCTTGTGCAAATCCATGCACTTTAAGGGCATATGCATAACGGTTGCTTATAACTATAAGTGCAATTAATGCAATAACAGCAGCAACTGCTGCCATTACAGCCACCTGGAAAAAAGCCTTTTGCAGCTTCCTTTCCATACTATCCTCTTTAACCAACTTCTCCACCTCTGTTTTTCTTATATTTTAAGCTGTCTGTCCAGCTATAAGTTATTCTACTATTTTTTTCTGTTAATGTAAAGTATATTTTTTAAATGTTTCTTGATTAGTAACCTGCATTGTAGTAAAATTATATTTAATAAAAATTATTAAGGGGGATTATTAATGAAGCATTTGATTAGCCCGCTCGACCTCTCCGTCAGCGAACTTGAAGAAATCCTTAATCTTGGACAGGCAATTATGAAAGCGCCAGGCAAATATTCATCTATATGTGAAGGAAAAAAACTAGCTACTTTGTTTTATGAACCAAGCACACGTACACGCCTTAGTTTTGAAGCAGCAATGCTTAATCTTGGCGGTAAAGTGCTTGGTTTTTCTTCGGCAGATTCAAGTTCTGCATCAAAAGGTGAAAGTGTTGCTGACACAATAAGAGTAATATCATCATATGCAGATATATGCGCCATACGCCACCCAAAAGAAGGTGCACCAGTAGTTGCAGCAATGCACTCCAAAATTCCTGTAATAAACGCTGGCGACGGCGGACACAACCACCCTACACAGACACTTGCAGACCTTCTTACAATAAAGGAACTTAAAGGACGGCTTAACAACTTAACAATAGGGATGTGCGGAGACCTTAAATTTGGCAGGACTGTACATTCGCTTATGAATGCAATGGTGCGTTATGAAAATGTACGCTTTATACTGGTTTCCCCAAATGAATTAAAAATACCTGACTATCTGCGCCAGGAATTGCTTATAGCTGGCAATATTAATTTTGTTGAAACCAGCGAACTTGAAAAATACATGCCAGAACTTGACATTCTTTATATGACACGTGTGCAGAGGGAACGTTTCTTCAATGAGGAGGATTACGTCAGGCTGAAGGATTTCTATATTCTGGATAAAGCGAAAATGGATCTGGCGAAACCGGATTGTTTGGTGTTGCATCCTCTGCCCAGGGTAAACGAGATTTCCGTGGAAGTGGACAGCGATGAGCG
>CAJTXH010000151.1 GCA_910580005.1 uncultured Lachnospiraceae bacterium
TCACAGGGTCTTCTTCTTATGATACCTAATATGTACAAGATTGCTGGTGAACAGTTACCTAGTGTATTCCATGTATCAGCGCGTACAGTATCAACACATTCATTAAATATTTTTGGTGACCACAGCGATGTTTATGCATGCCGCCAGACAGGTTTTGCAATGCTTGCAGAAACAAATCCACAGGAAGTTATGGATTTAAGCCCTGTTGCACATCTTGCAGCATTAGAAGGCAAAGTTCCATTTATTAACTTCTTTGATGGTTTCCGTACATCACATGAAATCCAGAAAATTGAAAAATGGGATTATGAAGACCTTAAGGAAATGTGCCCAATGGATTCAGTTGATGAATTCCGTAAGCATGCACTTAACCCAGAGCATCCGGCTTCACGTGGTTCACATGAAAATGGTGACGTATTTTTCCAGCACCGTGAGGCATGTAACAAGGCTTATGATGCACTTCCAGCAGTTGTTGAAAAGTATATGGACAAGGTAAACCAGAAGTTAGGTACAGATTATGGTTTATTTAACTATTATGGTGCTCCTGATGCTGAACGTGTAATTGTTGCCATGGGTTCTATCTGCGATGTTGCAGAAGAAGTTATTGATTACCTTACAGCAGCAGGTGAAAAAGTCGGTCTGGTTAAAGTACGTTTATACCGTCCTTGGTCTTCAGAGGCTATACTTAAAGTCCTTCCTAAGACAGTAAAGAAAGTTGCGGTACTTGACCGTACAAAAGAGCCAGGTTCATTAGGAGACCCTCTTTTCCTTGATGTAGCAGCTACACTCCGTGAAGCAGGGCTTAATAATATTGTCCTTACAGGCGGACGTTATGGTCTCGGTTCAAAGGATACACCTCCTTCATCTGTATTTGCAATATTTAAAGAACTGGAAAAGGATGCGCCTAAAGCACGCTTTACAATTGGTATTGTAGATGATGTTACTAACTTAAGCCTTCCAGAAGTTAAACCAGCTCCTATTACATCAGCACCAGGAACAAAAGAGTGCAAGTTCTGGGGTCTCGGTGGTGATGGTACTGTTGGTGCTAATAAGAACTCTACAAAGATTATTGGTGACCATACAGATAAATATATCCAGGCATATTTCCAGTATGACTCTAAGAAAACAGGTGGTGTAACTATTTCACATCTCCGTTTTGGTGATAACCCTATTAAGAGCCCTTACTATATTAACCAGGCTGATTTCGTTGCCTGCCACAACCCTTCATATGTAGTAAATGGCTTTAAGATGGTACAGGATGTTAAGCCAGGCGGTGTATTTATGATTAACTGCCAGTGGTCTGATGATGAACTTGAATCTAAGTTAGATGCTAGTGCTAAGAAATATATTGCTGATAATAATATACAGCTTTACACAATTAATGCTATTGACAAAGCTATTGAAATAGGAATGGGTAAGCGTACTAATACAATCCTCCAGTCTGCGTTCTTTAAGCTTGCTGATGTTATGCCTATTGCAGAAGCTGTTGATTATATGAAACAGGCAGCTAAAAAGTCATATAGCAAAAAGGGTGATGCAGTAGTTGAGATGAACTACAAAGCAATTGATGCTGGTGTAGATGCTGTCCATAAGGTAGATGTTCCTGATTCATGGAAGAACCCTGCTCCTGATGCTCCTGCGAAAGAACTTTCAGGACGTCCAGAAGTTGTTAAGATGGTTAAAGACCTTATGGAGCCAATCTCTAAGATGGATGGTGACAGTCTCCCTGTATCTGCATTTATTGACAACCCTGACGGACAGTTTGAAACAGGTGCTTCTGCATATGAGAAGCGTGGTACTGCTGTAACAGTTCCTACATGGGATCCTGAGAAGTGTGTACAGTGTAATAACTGTGCGTTTGTATGCTCACATGCTACAATACGTCCATTCCTTCTTACAGAGGACGAAGTTAGTGCTGCTCCTTCTAATATTAAGACAGCAGATGACAAGTCTAAAAAGACAAGTTACAAGTTTACAATGAGTGTATCACCTCTTGACTGTATGGGATGTGGTGAGTGTATAACAGTATGTCCTGCTGAAGGTGCTATTAAGATGGTTCCACAGGCAGAAGAAGCTGATGAGCAGCCAGTATTTGACTACCTTGTTGCTAATGTTGGCAAGAAAGACAGCGGTTTTGCTGATACAACACCTAAGGGAAGCCAGTACAACCAGCCACTCCTTGAGTTCTCAGGAAGCTGCGCAGGCTGTGCAGAAACATCTTATGCACGTCTGGTTACACAGCTCTTTGGTGAGCAGATGTATATTTCAAATGCTACAGGATGTTCTTCAATCTGGGGCAACCCTGCTGCAACATCACCATATACAGTAAACAAGGATTCTAAGAAAGGACCTGCATGGTCTAACTCACTGTTTGAGGATAATGCTGAGCATGGTCTTGGTATGCATATAGGCCAGAAGTACCTGCGTGACCAGGCTATTGAGTCTGTAAAAGCATGTGCAGCTTCTGATAAAGCTTCAGCAGAGTTGAAAGCAGCAGCAGACAAGTTTATTGAAACAAAGGATGATACAAAGGCTAATGCACCTGCAACAGAGGCACTTATACCTGAGCTTGAAAAGGCAGCAGCAGCTGGATGCCCTGACGCAAAGGCAGCACTTGGCAAGAAAGATTACCTTGCTAAGAAATCTGTATGGATATTTGGCGGTGACGGATGGGCATATGATATCGGCTTCGGCGGTCTTGACCATGTGCTTGCATCAGGTGAAAATGTAAACGTTATGGTATTTGATACAGAAATGTATTCTAATACAGGCGGACAGGCTTCCAAAGCTTCAAACATTGGTGAGGTTTGCCAGTTTGCAGCAGCAGGTAAGGAAATTGGCAAGAAGAGCCTTGCAGAGATTGCAATGAGTTATGGCTATGTATACGTAGCACAGATTGCCCTTGGTGCAAACCCTGCACAGGCAGTTAAAGCCATAGCAGAAGCAGAAGCTTACAACGGCCCTTCACTTATAATCGGTTATGCTCCTTGTGAACTTCATGGTATTGCTAAAGGTGGCATGAACCACTGCCAGGATGAGATGAAGAAAGCAGTTAAATCTGGATACTGGAACTTATTCTCATTCAATCCTGCACTTAAAGCAGAAGGTAAAAATCCATTTACCCTTACATCTAAAGAGGGAGATGGTTCATACCAGGAATTCCTTAATAACGAGTCACGTTATACACGTCTTATTAAGCCGTTCCCAGAGCGTGCTGAAAAACTCTTTAAAGAGTCAGAAGATGCTGCAAAGGCACGTTATGAGCACTTACAGAAGTTAGTAGAACTCTATAAATAAAATATAATATTTTTTAGGAATGCAGGTTATGGAATGCTGCCATGTTATAACATGGCAGCATTTTCCTGCTTGTTACGGAGGAGGAATTGTTATTTGTTATATAGATATTATTGGCAGAAATTAAAAATTAATACACTATTATGAAAAAAATTTACTAGAAATCCTATTTAATAATAATGCCGGCCCTGTATTCATCAGGACAAGGATTATTGTCCTGATGGGATATAATCCTGTATAAACTAGCAGCAAATATATCTTTTTCAAATGTTTCTTTTGCAAAATTTTCAAGTCCATGCTGTTTTAAAAGGATGCTGTTTTTAAATAATCTTGTGGCATCAGCAGTTTTTGTAACAAGTACATTGTTCTTTATATTTTTTAAAATATGGCTTCTGTCCTTATTCATGCCAAGAAGCCTTGCATATGGTGTGACTTGTAATGGGTGGATATTGTCCCCTGTGGATACAGGGAGTTTTATGTTATAACTGTCTGTGCGTATATTAAGCAGTATATGGATAAGCGAACGGCAGACCCTGCTATAAGTGTATTGTTTGGTCTTAAGCATCTTTACAAATCCTGTAAATGTATTATAATTACAGATATTTTTAATAATCCTTCCAGCAAGCGCTTCCGAAACATCAAGAAATTCCATAAGCCTTTTCATGGCTTCTTTATCATTTCCAGTACAGGCAATTTCCCTTAACTTATAATAAAGCACACCAGAAAACATATTTTCGTTTATATTTATACGTTCTTTATTTTGTGAAAGTATATCCAGGGTACTTAAAGGAATAAAACCAGAAACAGCATTAAATGGTTCTGGTTCATTAATAAATGCATTTCTTATAGCAGCAGCGGAAATAAAGTTATCTTTATTAACAGAATAATCCTGGCTGTTGTATCCGCTGCCACATCTTTGTATTGTAAACGGAACGATGCTGCCTTTTAATAATTCCAGTGCTTTTAAATATTCTATTCCAAGGATATCATTGGGGCTTGCTGTAACATGGCATATCTGGTCTGCAATACCAGGGAAGTGCTTTTGTATTGCCATACGTTGTGCCATAGGATACGAAACACCTGACTGGACAAACTGGCTTACTGAAAAATTAAACCTACTGCCACCATTAAGCAGTATATCTGCTGCCTGTTTTAATATATTTATATCATTGCATTCACTTCCAAAGCATACCCTGTCAACAAAACCAAGGCTTTCAAGAAGTGCCATGCCGCCAAGCGCAAAAAGCCCTGCACTTGCAGAAGCATAAATAACAGGGAGTTCAAAGACAAAATCTGCCCCGCTTGCAAGAGCCATTGCAGTACGCAGGTATTTATCAGTAAAAGCAGGAGTCCCACGCTGTACAAAATCCCCACTTATTACAACAACAATAACATCTGTATCTGTCTGGTGGCGTATAGTTTCAATCTGGTGCAGATGGCCATTGTGAAAAGGATTATATTCTGCAATAATGCCAGTAGTTTTCATAAGAACCTTCGTTTCTGTGCTGGTTTTAATATTTAACAATACCCAGTCATTCATTTTTATTAATAAATATTAGCATGTTCAAAGTTTAAAGTCTATAAGCTTTTAATTATTTGCAATATGTTATATTTTAAGTACTTTATACATCATATAACAGATATAAGAAAATATAAATATTAAAATTGTTTTTTAAATAAAGATTATTATGCTTTTGGATGGAATATGGAAAATATTGCACGTCCGTTTCATAAAATTTCCAGCCGTCCTTTGTTTGCAGACGGACGCAGGGTTTCCGTACCCAGCTGGATATTCCATTCCAGGGCACGCTTCCGCT
>CAJTXH010000152.1 GCA_910580005.1 uncultured Lachnospiraceae bacterium
CAGCTTTTTAACTTGTGTGCCTATGTTTTGTGCCTTAAAGGCTGAATAGTAACAAATTTTTTATAATTTTTCCCAAAATATATTGACACATTTAGCTATATCTACTATTATATATAGGTATGTTTCCATCAAAGCCGCCGTGTCAGGATTGATGGACAGAATTTATTCCATAACCAGGAGGTGAAAAGAATGGCTAACATTAAATCAGCAAAAAAGAGAATTTTAACTGACCGCAGGAATGCAGAAAGAAATAAAGCAATTAAATCAAGAGTTAAAACAGCTATTAAGCATGTTAATGCAGCTATCGCTGCTAATGACAAGGCTGCTGCCAGCACAGCATTACTTAACGCTGTAAAGGAAATTGACAAAGCAGCAAGAAAAGGCGTTTTCCATAAAAGAACAGCTTCAAGAAAAGTTTCCCGTCTGACTTTGGCTGTAAACAAAATTGCATAATTACCCAGTTTTATAAAAAAGCTGCCTTTCGGTGTGGGCAGTTTTTTTATTTTTACCCTGTTCCATAATATAATTAACCAAAAATATGTTACTATTCAGCCTTACGGCTTCATAGTAACAAACCAGTGCTGAAAACACTGGCTGTTTTCTCCTGTTTATTACAAATAATGGATATTAAAGAAATGAGGTAACATATGAAAAGAACTGATTACTTAAAATGGGACGAATATTTTATGGGAATTGCCCTGCTTTCTGCTATGCGCAGCAAAGACCCAAATACAAGCGTAGGTGCATGTATAGTTAGTGAAGATAATAAAATCCTTTCACTTGGTTATAATGGTATGCCTGTTGGCTGCTCTGATGATGAATACCCTTGGGAGCGTACTTTGGAAAATCCTCTGGATTGTAAATACCTCTATGTCTGCCATGCAGAATTAAATGCTCTTCTTAATTATACAGGTACTAATATGCGGAATGCAAAAATATATACTACACTGTTTCCATGTAATGAATGTACTAAGGCACTTATCCAGTCAGGCATACATGAAGTAATATATCTTTCAGATAAATATTCAGATACACCATCAGTAATAGCCGCCAAACGCATGATGAAATCTTCTGGGATTTCATTCAGGCAATATGAATACATAAACAAGGATATTATTTTGAAACTTTAATTTTTTGTACTAATCATTGCAAAAACTTTTCTGGCATATTTCCTGTTCCCTGCTATCTTGACAATACATCCTGGTTTTATGCTTTTAAATGCACTTCTGCCAATTCTTTTTAATTTTGTGCTTTTTATTTTAATGTTACTAAGCCCTCTGCTTTTGTAAAATGCCTTTTTGCCAATGCTCTTTATATTTTTTCCAATAATGGCTTTCTTTAACTTATAGCATTTTGCAAAAGCATTTTTGGCTATGGATACCACTTTATATTTATAGCCTTTTATTTTAATTGAAGCTGGTATTTTAGCCTTTATTATACTTTTTTTTGCTTTAATTACTTTGACCGTTTTTACTTTACTGCTACTTTTTAATATCTTATATATAATTCCTGCTCTTGTATATTTTTTTCCAGTCTTTGGATAAATAACTTTTTTATTGCCAGCAGATGTTTTTTTATTTACTTTGTTTCCACCAGCATCTGTGATTATATTATTAAAGCCCCCTCCATTACTCCCAATTGCGCTAATACTTCCGCTACTGGTATTTGTGCTGGTATTGTCTTTTCCAATATTGTGGCTTCCGCTATTATTTGCTACTGTGCTGTTTCCGGCGCCACTACTGCCTCCCTGGCTTATATTTCCTCCTGTAATTGCACTTCCGTTACCAACATTACTTATGCCAGTTCCGCCACTACTTATGCCAGTTCCGCTATTATTCCCTCCTGTACTGCTGCTGCCACCTACTGCACCTCCTGGTTTTAAACTTCCTCCAATATTACCATTCCCTGTATTTTCATTTCCGCTGTCTTCTATACTCCCGTTTCCACCTGTTATGCTCCCTCCTGTTGTTACATTTCCACCGATGCTTCCGCCTGTTATAACTGTACTACTGCCATTTCCATCTGTATTTATATTATCACCTGGCTTTATATCCGGCTTTTCTTCTGGTTTTCCTTCTGTATTTCCATCATCTTCCTTTTTTAAGTAACACTCCAGCACAAGGCTTCCATCATATTTTACTGTCCCCTTATATACACTTTTGTCTTTATCCAGTATATAACCATTGTAATGTTCTGCTAAATACAGGCTTGTACTACAGTCAGTTTCATATCCTGTATATGAGCTATACTTTTTTTCCTGGTCTATAACATATTCCCCTTTATTATTTTTTATATAATATATAACACTATATTCTGCTTTTAATGGTTTCCATACTGCATATAATATACAATTATTTCTATCTGATACATTAAACCATGTATCTCCTGTTGTACTGTCCCTGTCTTTTGACCAGCCATTAAAACTATATCCCTCCCTTATGGGAACTGCATCTATCTCTATACTGCCACCTTCCCAGGCTGCATATAATTGTTTCACACTATCTGTACTGCAAAGATTACTTACCTCTTCACAGTCTGCATATATTGCCCTGCCACTGGCAGTATCTGACCAGCCTGTAAAATTATATGGAATGTTTATATTTCTTTTAACGCATACTGCATCTTCTGCATTTAAGTCTAATATAATTGTCCCGCTCCTGGTATACCCATTCTTTGGCAGTGTATATTTTTCACCATACAGGCATCCATATAATGAATCTGTTCCACCTGAAACCGCAAGATTTCCATTAAAAATTATATCATACTGTACAGGCCTGAAATACCTGTATACAGTACAGCTGCCTTGTACGGTTTCTGATGTACATCCTGTATAGCAGAAACCTTTATAATATGCGCCAGCAGTTTCATCACTTCCTAAAACAGAACCACTGGCTTCATCATTATAATTTGCTGTCCATGATGTTTTACCAAGCACCTGCCCACTGGGATTATCACCAATTATATCTATACAATTAACATTATATGAATTAATTTCCATAGTCCACTGTGGATATATTGTTATTCCTTTTTCTATTACATCACCTATATGGACTTCATTGCCGCCAGAAGGACGCATATACCAGCCTTTGAAATTAAAAGTATAACCAGGCACAGTATCATGCTCTATCTGTGGAAGTTCTTTTACAAGATATCCTTCTTCCACGCCATAATAAGCATACCCTTCATTTAGCAACATGCAGTCTGCTGGTATGTCTGCCGCTATATCGCCATTCCTGCTTATTACAGCAGCATCATATATGTCATATATATAAGAAACCCCGTCATATCCATATTTAGTAGAAACCAAATCTAAACTGGATTTACCACTCCCTAACTGTTTTAACAATGACTCAGATATACCAACAAGATTACTTCCTTCATCCTGGTATGTATATTCAGCATCTTTATATGTACATTTCCCATAGACATACTTTTTTATAACCACGCTTCCTCTTTCTGGCAGGTATTCCCTGGTTTTGCCAATATTTATGCCAAACCTTGTACCTGATGTGCCTTTTATATATACTGGTGAATTTGCACAGCTTTCCACTTCCTGCACAGAGCCGTCTATACTGCTTCCAGTGTACACCCAGTTATCTTCTCCTGTCTTTTTCCATGTATCAAGTGCATAGTATAATGTTTGCCCGTTTTTAGATATTCTTACACCTGTTGTGCTTAAGCCCCCTATACAGTCTGCATATGCCCCTATTTGGTTACTGCCTCCTGCGCTTGCTGCTTCTGCCTTTATGGCAGGCAAAACAGCCGCTGCCATAAGCAATGACAGCAGTACAATAAAATTTAATTTGCTGTTCCAGTTTTTTTCTTCTCTCATAGTTTTATTTCCTTTCTGCTTGATAGTATGTGTTATATATACCTGTTATCCTCCAAAGAATATTTTGCATTTTTTATTACCATTGTTGTGTTAGATTGTAAAGTAAAATTTTATTTTAATCAATATTAAAAAGCAACAAAAAAGCAGGAAAAAGTTTATGCAACTTTTCCTGCTTTTTATTTAGACATGTCAAATTGTCTTAGAGAACACGAATAGATAACTCATCCATACAGAGCATTTCGTATCTCCATTTTCAGGGCTTGTGAAGTGCGGCACTTGCGGTAAGGCGTTGTGTTTGCGGTATTGGGGGAAGGACAGACACCGCATTTATGTCTGCACCACCTACGCCCACAATACAAAATCCTGCACAGACCACCGCATTTACTACGAAGATTTATACAAGGCGGTGCTTGCGGATATTCAGTATCACGCCCAAATTGCCTATGAGGACAGGGATAAGGCGGTGGCTCTGGCGGTCAAGATGAACGACAAGGCGGACGGGAACAAGGGCAAAACCAACGAAAGCAAGCTGAAGCAAACAAAGAAACGCTATGACGAAGTAACGAGATTATTCGATAGGCTCTATGAAGATTCTCTTTCGGGGCGTATTTCCAACGATAATTTTAACCGTCTGATTGAGAAATACCAGAGTGAGCAGGAACAGCTTTTAAAGCAGATTGAAACACTTCAAAACGCCTTGCAGGAGGTTAAGGACAATCAGTTAAACGCTGTGAAATGGGCGGATTTAATGGCTGAATATGTGGGAATACAGGAACTGACCGCCGAAAACCTCAATCTTCTGATAGAGCGTATCGAGGTATTTGACCGAACGGAAACAGACGGAGAAGCCTTGCAGGCTATCCGTATCTGTTACCGCTTCGGCGGTTACATAGGGGAACGGACTTTCAAGGCAAAGGTGCTAAAGCACCCTTGCAGGAAAAAGGGCTGTCCTCTGGAAAGGAAAGAAAATGAGGGAGAAAAAATATCATTTGTATTTTGATGAAAACGAACTGCGGTTAGTCATTTACTGTCTGAATGAGCTTAGGAACAAATTCATAGCAGAGAGCAGATATACCGACTGTGTGGACGAACTGCTGATAAAAGCGGCAAAAGCAAAAACAGTAAAAGTAAAAATACGATAACGGAGGTACAGAAAAATGGCAAAATCATTCTTTGAGGAAACAGGCGGCAGATACGAAAAGCAGGGAGATTACCTTATCCCCTGCCTTACCTTACCAACCGAAAAAGAAACAATTATCGGCGTTTGGGG
>CAJTXH010000153.1 GCA_910580005.1 uncultured Lachnospiraceae bacterium
ATCATCTGGCTTGCCATCTGCACTCCCATCATCATGCCAGCCATATCACCAGCTGTGCTTCCACCGCTTAAATTTCCAGATGCCATTGCATCTGTCATAGATACTTGCTGGTATCTTCCTATATCTCCAACCATGCTTTGTGCTGCATTTTTGTTAATCATATCCTGTATTTCAGAAGGATAATTAAAGCTCATGACCTGGAGGTTTGTTATTGTCATGCCATCTTTTATAATCTGCATATCAAGGTCGTTTTTAATTCCACAAGCAATATCGAAAGCATTTGCCTGGAGGTTAAACATATCTTTGCCTTCTTTGGTAATCCACTTCATAAGAAGCTGGTCAATAACAGAAGTTACACGCAGTTTTACATCTTCAACATGGTATTGCTGTTTGACACCAGCGATTTTATCTATAAGTGCAATATAGTCATCTACCTTAAATGTAAGAGTGCCATTTGCACGTACAGGAAGCCCGCCAGGCATATTTGGTGCAGGGATGTTTACAGGGGATTTTGTTCCCCATTTAATTAGAAATTCTTTGGTATTTACAAAAAGGACTTCTGCACGCATGCCACTGTTAAATCCAAATTTAAATCCTTTTAAAGTTGAAAGGAATGGTATAATCTGTGACCCAATATCGTACTCCCCGTCATCTTTAAAAATTCCTTCAATTTTACCATTATAAAGGAATATTGCGTCCTGGCCTGGTTTAATTATAAGCTTTGAACCTTTTTTGATTTCACGGTTTGCCCATTTCCAGAAAATCATGTCATCACGCCATTCTTCCCATTCAACTACATTTGAAAATTGTCCTGAAAAAAGTCCCATAAATTACCTCCCAGATTATAATAAGTATTTAAAAACTTCTGCCACCCCCACTGCTGTGGCTTCCGCCACCACCTCCACTGCCGCTGCTGCCAGAACCGCCGTTGTCACGTGGTTTAGGGGTACGTTTTACAGTTGTGTGTGTATATCTGTCAAAACTTCCTATTATCCTTGAGTTATTTATATCAAGGTATGTGTGGCTGTTTGTTGTTGTGCGTCCGCCAGAGTTATATGCTATTACTACAACAGGGGCAATACCTGCAATAAGGCATATAATAAGCTGGAAAACTGGTGAAAATATTATGCTGTCAAACCGGGGATGCCTGCCCATATATGTGTATGACTTTTCACAGAAAGTCTGCATTGCAGAATAATAATTTCCATCTGCCATATCGCTGTGCATTTCATCTAATATTTTGCCGCATCTCTTATTGTTTATCATTTCTTGTGCAATGCCATATCCCTGGACTTCATATATACGGTCTCCAGGATGCATTCCAACCATAAGTATTATAACATTCTTTTCAGGGTATGTTGCAACAAACTGTTCCATTGCATAGCCAAAACTGCTGCTCCCGCTAATATCACTGTCAGTCCATATATAGACAGATGTATTATATTCATTAAGGATTTTATCACATAAACCCTGTAGTTTTTTTTCTTCATCAGTGGATATAATATCTGCATCATCTTGTATAATTGTTTTTGCATATGCAGCCTTATATGCTGCTAAAAATGGTATTATCGCTATTGAAATTATAAATATGTATTTTAAATATTTTAGTATGTAACCGGTTTGTTTCCTGCGAATTACCATAATAAAGGCCCTCCCATAATGACAGTAATAACCCGGCAGATAATAAAGAGCAGTAATGTTATCCCGATAGCGCTGCCTGCTGTTTTGCCAGTGCTTAAAGGTGGTTTGCCTGCTATTTTTCCGGTCTGCCCATTCATTGCAAATGTATATTCTGAGTTGTTATAATCATAATATACCATCCATACAGGAAGAAGGGCATATTCTGCATTTATCTGCTTTGTATGGTAATCCCTGTTAATTATGTTTTTGGCAGAATAGCCCTGTATGCTGCCAGATATATAATCTTCTATATATTGTGCCACCCTTTGCTGTACACGTGGGAACATCTGCCTGTCAGTGTAGTTGTATTTTTCTGATATAAAGCCTGCCAGGTATGGTGTATTGAATTTCTTTAAACTTCGGTAATCGAATGGTTCAAGTTTATCCATAAGGTCATCAGGCATTTTTTCAGAAGCATCAGCAGGCACATTGTTATATCTTAAATCAACTTTCCGGTATACATCAAAATGGCTCGTCCTGGTAACAATATAATCCCCTTCATCATGTGTATGTACACGTGTACAGTGTGCAAAAGCTTCACCCTGTCCCTGCAAATCATAAAGCCAGAATGGTACATACATGCCTGTAAGGCTTTTAATCCTGTCAGCCTGTTTAAAGTCCTTAGGCATTAAAAGGCCATGATGGCACCATTTTTTGAATGCCGCCAAGGCTTCATTTTTTGATATGGTGAAAGGTATGACCTTTGATGGTGCAAGTGCACCTGAAAGCCTGCCGCCTAATATAACAGGTGAACCGCAGAAACTGCATGTAGTTGCTGTGGTATCTTTATCTGTAAGAAGTATTGCACCACAATTATTGCACTGGTACTGGTTTACTTCATCACCTTCAAATGTTGAAGAGTGGAAATGTTCTTCAAATTCCCTGAAGTCTTCTGTTTTGTAATTTTCTATTTCTTCACTATGTCCACAACTGTCACAGTGAAGCATTCCTGTCTGGCTGTTAAAAACCATGTCCGCACCACAACCAGGGCATTTATACTGGATTACCATAAGTTTCCTTTCTTATTTGGTTTACTTGCCAAGGCTTGCTTTTAGTGCCGCAAGCTCATCCTCTATATCAGAGTTAGTGCCTGGGGCACTGTCATATTTAGCTTTAAGCTCATCTATTTCATCGTGTCCTGCATTATTAAGCTCTGCCATTGCATTTGCCCTGTCAAGCATCTGGTCTGCTTTTTCTTCCATGCGTTCAAAAGCACTGATTGAGCTGTTTGCACCATTGGAACTTGATACCATTTCATTAATATGTTCCTGTGTGCGTGCAATATTCATCTTTGCTTTTATAGAATGGCGCTTTTCTTCAAGTTTTGATATATCTTTAACAAGTTTGTCATTCATTGCACGCATATTTTCTGAATTAGCATGTGCAGTATCATATATCTGCTGGAGTCCGGCCTGCTTGGCAACAAGAGCCTGTTTTTTTTCAAGAAACAGCCTTGCATCATTGTCATTACCTGCTGAAACAGCTTTGGCAGCATAGTTTTGTATTTTATTAATTTCATTTGTACATTCATCAAGATTTCTTTTTGCACGCTGTTCATCTGCCATAATAGCAGCAGTTTCTGATTTTACTTTGCCAAGGTCTATGTTTAAATTACGAATGCACTGGTCAATCATTTTTTCAGGGTCTTCTGCTTTGTCAAGAAGAGCATTGATATTTGATGACATAATATCTTTAAAACGTGTTAAAATTCCCATAAGTTCCTCCTTTTTTATAGATATGGCATATGCCATGTAATATTTTACGGGTCTGATAATATTGTTACAACTATCATCTATTGTAAAATTTTTTGTTTCAAATGTCAAGGGTATATTGCAACTTTTCCACATCTGTTGTTACTATTCAGCCTTACGGCTTCATAGTAACAAATCAGTGCTTTCAGCACTGGTTATGTACACATTTTGCACAAAAAATGTGCAAAATGGCACTGCAAAACTCATATTTTTGACGAAAAACTTGTCAAAAATCCTCGAATTTTACTGAAGGCTGAACTGTTACTATCTGTTTCATAAATTTCCAGTTATCCTGTGTTTGTGTAAAAACGGACGTGTTTCTCCTGTTAATAAAAGTTTCACATATTTACAAATTTATGTTATAATCATTTTTATGTGGCCGTTATAAATTATTGGCTGCATAAAGGCTTATATCTGGCCGGTTTTAATTTATGTAAGTTAATATTGGAGAGGAGAAAACAAATGAAATTAACAAAAAAAGTTATTTCTGGAGTAATTAGTATTTCATTATCAGTTACATTATTAACAGGAATACCATTTAACGTAGGTAATAATGGCATAAAAGCAAGAGCGGAAAGTGTAATAAAAGCCAGCACTGCAACAATTTTAGATACAGATGTGGCAAGTGCTTCAGATGGGTGTACTATGCTGGGAGTATATGGTTCTTATTACAGCCAGGCACAGGATGCACTGGACAGGATTAATGAAATCCGTAAAGAAGCCTGCGAAGCTGGGAATGTGCCTTATCCTGGAGAACCTTCCCGTATGCTGGAACCTGGTGATTATGTTCCTGTCAAGTGGTCTGCAGACCTTGAAAGCATTGCAAGAATCCGTGCTATGGAAGGTGGGCTGGCATTTAGCTTTTCATTATCCGGGCATAGCCGTTTGAATAAAAAAGAGATATGGTCAGTCCAGTATAACGGAGTAAAATCTTATGCTGAAAATTTAGCATACAACTGGGGAACAAGTATGGTTAGCGGAATTAACCAATGGTATAAAGAAAAAGGTGACTGGATAAACCAGGAACCAGGGGCAGTAACAGGACATTATACAAGTATGATTAATCCAGCATATACTTATATTGGGCTGGGTGACTTTTACACAGAAGCATCAAAATATCCAAATACACTTGCAGGAGCATTTTGTTCTGCTTCAAATAACCTTGACCAGAGTATGCAGGCAGCACAGACAGATATAATGCAAAAAATAGAAGTGGACAATTCTTATATTGACAGTTATATTTTAGAAGGCAATAACACTATTGTTACAGGTGATACAACAGAACTGGGATTAAGGGCAAATTTAGTAAATGGTTCAAGTAAACTTAAATTGTGGGTACCTGGCCCGCTGGCATATACATCTTCTGATAATTCTGTTGCCCAGGTATCAGACAGTGGCATTGTGACAGGCCAGAATGATGGAACAGCAACAATTACTGCTAAATCTGGTAATAAGGAACTTGCCAGCATTCTTATTAATGTGGCTGCAGCAGAAACACCAGCACCAGAAACACCAGCACCAGTAGAAACACCAACACCAACACCAACAGCAGTACCAGCTTCCCAGCCTCCTGTTGGAACTGGTTCACCAACAGCAAGCCCTTCACCAACGGCAGGGCCGACACAGAAACCAACAGCAAGCCCTTCGCC
>CAJTXH010000154.1 GCA_910580005.1 uncultured Lachnospiraceae bacterium
ACAGCACCAGGAAGGCGGAGGAGGGCACTGGAACTGTACAGGCAGGCTGGCAATGCCCTTGGCATCAGCAGGCATGCAGATGGTGGTTTTGTAATACCAGGGGCAGGTGACGCCATGCCAGAAGATGATGCACATGAAAGGAAAGGTGTTTCTGTATTTGCAGGGAAAGGAAGCATTGCAAACATGGCAGCACCACAGGTAAACATTGAAGTTAAAATAGAACCGCAGATTGAAATTAATGCCAGTGAAGGGCAGAGTGAAGAAAGTATTGCTGGTATTGTTGTTAAATATATTGAAAAAATGGCGGACAGTGTTGTATCAGGGATTGCAGACCAGATAAGTGATGCTTTCTCAAATATGCCAGCACCACTGGAAGGGGTATAAGACATGAAAATTACTTTAAAGCCAGCCAAAGGGAGCAGGTTTGTTTTTTCAGTCCTGCCAGAAGAAATACATGGCAGGAGTTCTGCAAGATACCAGAGTTTTGACATTATATCCAAAGGTGCTGTAAAAGTACCAAGGGGGACAGAGGTTACAGAAATATCATGGGATGGCGAGTTCTTCGGAAAGTCTAAAAGGAAAGAGGCAATGGTCCAGACATCCTGCTGGAAACCGCCAAAAAGCTGTGTTAAGACACTTATGGGCTGGATGGAGGATGGCACAGAACTGAACCTTATTGTTTCTGGCACATGGATTAACCTTGATGTGACCATTGCATCATTCAGCCCTGTGGAATATGGGGCATATAAAAATGTAAAGTATTCTATTACATTTGCTAAGGCAAAGAATTTAGAAATTTATACTACAAAGGAAACAAAAGCTGGCAGGAAGAAAAAAACAAAGCCAAGACCAAAGAAAAAAGATAACAGCAATGCTGGAAGCACTTCCAGTTATTATATTGTAAAAAAGAATGACACATTAATTAAGATTGCGGGAAAAACTGGAAGCCAGTGGAAAGAAATTTATAACTGTAATAAGGAGTTAATAGAAAAAACTGCAAAAAAACATGGACTGCAAAACTCTGACAAAGGACACTGGATATTCCCAGGGACAAAGCTTGTGATACCATAGGGAGGTGTGTGTTATGGTTGATGTGGCAACATTGCGGTATAAGCTGGTAGCAGTTATTAATAATAAAAAATATAATATTACCAGTTACACAGAAAACCTGTCATGGGAAGAAAACTGCAATGAGATTTCAGGGCGCATTACTTTTACATGCCGTAACAGCAATACAAAAGACGGGTACCTGGCCCAGTTGGTAAAACCAGGCTGTAAAGTTTTTGTATATGCAAAAGATGGTAAACGGAAATATACAGAAGTTGCAAGTGGCACTGTTGTAACGTGGACACCAGCAAACCAGAGCAGTTCACATGATTTTAAATGTGTGTGCTATGACATGCTTTATAACCTCCAGAAAAGCCAGGATAATTTCTTTTTCCGTTCTGGGACAGGGACAAAAACAAGGATAAATAAAATCCTTGGCAAATGGAAAGTGCCGCTTGGCAGGTATGAAGGACCCGATAAAAAACATGGGAAAAAGAAATACCAGAATAAATATTTATCTGATATACTGCTTAATATTTTAGATGATGCAGTAAAAAAAGGTGGCAAAAAGTCTGTAATACGTATGGAAAAAGGCAAGGTTTCCATTATACCAGAGGGCAGCAACAAAGACATATATGTTTTTAAGGGGAATAATATAAATGCTGCCATAAGGAACAGAAGCATTGATGGTCTTGTCACAAGGGTAAAAGTTGTGGGAAGGTCTAAAGAAAAAGGCAGGGAAAAAACGGAGGCTGTACTTGACGGTCTTACAAAGTACGGGGTAAGGCAGAGGATTTATACCAGGGGTTCAGACGAATCAATAAAGGATGCTAAAAAAGCAGCACAGGAAATATTAAATGAAGATGGTACTGCCAGGCTGGAAGTTACTGTGGAAAGCCCTGATGTCCCATATATATGTAAAGGCGATATGGTTTATATACAGACAAGGGGCGTCAGGGGGTATTTTATTGTTTCTGGCATACGGCATGATGCTTCATCATGCAGCATGTCAGTTGAAGCAAAACCGTCACAGAAAAACAATGTATCAAAAAACCAGAATATTGTACAGGTAGATTACAAGGCAGGGGATATTGTTTCTTTTAACGGCGGTACACATTATGTTTCTTCTTCTGGCTCCAAAGGATATGAAGCAGAGGCTGGAAAGGCAAAGATTACAAAAATAAAAAGCCAGGAAAAACACCCGTACCATTTAATACATACAGATAAAAACAGCAATGTGTATGGCTGGGTGGACAGCGGCAGTTTTATGTAAAGGGGTGGTATTTTGCAAAAAACAGAAAAACATACAAAGCAGGGTGCAGAAAAACTTGCAGCAGTTTTTGTGGATGAAATATATAAACGTTTAGATAAGAATCTGGTACTTGATTTAGGTACAATAAAAAGCAATGGCAATCTTATGACAGATACATTCCCCAAAAACATAGGCAGGGAAGATTATTCTGTTCTGGAGCATTGCATATGCCATGGCTGTAACTGCCAGTGTGGAAATGAAAAATGCTGTAAAGGAATTAAAAACTGCCATAATAAAGCAGTTATTAAAGAAGGGGAAGAAACAAGGGTGTTTGTGGCATGGACCGGTGATGAGGCTGTTGTTATAGGCGTCATTGCACGATAAAGAGGTGTATTATGGAAAACGGGCTTATACAGGAATATGGCATGGAAGATTCTGGCACAGGGGATGGTGAAGAAGAATATGATACAGAGTACAGGCGCAGCCTGAAATGGGATGCAGAAACAGGGGATTTTGCACGTGACAGTACAGGGCGTATTGCAGAGGCAGACGGGTATGAGGCGTTTGCCATATGGTGTTACAAGATGGTACAGACAGAACGCAGCAGCCATATGGCATATATGGAAACAGTATCAGGCAATGATTTAGGTGTGGAAACAGAAGAAATTGCAGAAGAGGATGACCACGAAACAGTGGAGTCAATGTTACAGAGGACATATACAGAGGCACTTTTATTAAACCCACGTACAGAATCGGTTTCTGGTTTTGAATTTAGCTGGGAGGGTGACACAGTCCGCTGTACATTCCAGGTGAAAGGTACAGGCTGGGACGACACAGTGCATATATCAGTTTAGGGGGTGTTAAATATGCCGCAGCTGGAATTTATACAGCCAGACTTTATGGAAGGCAGTTCAGCAGAAGATATCCACGAAAGGATGATGGAAAACCTGCCAGATGACATAGACAGCACACCAGGAGGTTTTCCATATGATTTGACAATGCCGTCAGCAATAGAAAAATCAGAACTGGTAAATTTTCATCTTGAAAGGGCGTTAATGCTTGCCTTTCCGCAGTTTGCCTGGGGTGAATGGCTGGAGCTGCATGGCCAGCAGGTGCATGTGGCAAGGCATAAGGGACACCATGCTTCGGGGTTAGTTGAAATAACTGGTGAGCCTGGGACAGAAATAGAAGCAGGCACAGTTCTCCTTGTGCCAGCTACAGCCAGTTCAGCCGCTATTGAATTTAAAACAGACATTAACTGCATTATAGGGGAAACAGGCATTGCCCCTGTAAATGTCACTGCTGTGGAAGCAGGTGCAGGGTCTAATGTAAAAGCAGGTGCAGTCACAATAATGGATGAACCGCTTGACGGGGTTACAGGCATAACAAACCCGTCACCAATAACAGGGGGTACATCTGATGAAAGTGATGACAATTATTATGACAGGATTGCAGCAGAATATGAAAACAGCAGGACATACCTTGGCAATGATGGTGATTATAAACGGTGGGCACAGGAAGCAGGTGCAGGCGACTGTATTGTTGACCCTGCTGCAGACGGGCCAGGCACAGTCAGGCTGGTACTTGTTGACCAGAACGGGCAGCCTGCAAGCCAGAAATTAACAGAAGAAGTTTACAGCTACATTGTTTCACCAGAAGACAGGACAAAACGCCTGCTGCCTACAGCATGTGCAAAATTAACATGTGTCCCTGCTACAACTGTTACTGTAAACTATTCATGTAGTGGCTTGCAGTTTGATGCTTCAACAAATACAGAGGAAATAAAAAAGAATTTTAATGAAGCATTAAAAAAGATATATGAAGAAGCTAAGGCAGAAGGTGTATTAAGGTATAATAAGGCAAGGTCTTTAATTGTAAATATTGATGGTGTTGAAGATTTTAAGGTTTTCCTTATGAACGGGGCAACAGAAAATATTCCTTTAGAAAGTGGGGAATACCCGGAAACAGGCATATGTGATTTCAGCCAGGAGGCATTATGGAAAAGTTTGACATAGAAAAATTCCCAACAAGCAGGGCAGCAGTGGACATGCTCCATTCCATATCAGAGGATTTTTACCAGAAATCTTATGTAATGAAGTGGCTGCTGCAGGTGGCAGGGCTTGAATGGGATGAGGCAGAAAGCATATTGGAAGGGCTTCCTTTGCAGTTTTTCCCAGAAACAGCAACATGGGGTCTTATGTACCATGAACAGAAATGGCAGCTTCCTGTAAAATATAACCTGGGATATGAAGAAAGAAGAAAACTCATATACCAGAGGCGTGATTTTACAGCCCCTATGACGCCTTATAAAATGGAATTATACATCAAAAAAGTTTTAGGGATTGAAACACATATAACAGACTGCCACGACCCAGGGGAACGTGGGTTTATTCCAGGACATCCTAATATTTTCAAAGCTACATTTGTTACAGAATACACACTGGATGTTGCTGTTGTATCTGCAGTACTGGATAAACTGAAACAGTCACATACAATCTATACAATAGAAGATTTAATACAGGCTGTTATTGACAGCAGTAACCTGGAAGGAATTTTATTTAAGAATATAAACCAGAGGTTTGCAATACCCTTCTGGGGTGGTTTTGTTTTCGACGGCACATGGCTGTTTGACGGGAGCATGGTATTTAAAAACAGAAGACGTTACGGTC
>CAJTXH010000155.1 GCA_910580005.1 uncultured Lachnospiraceae bacterium
TTTACATGGTGTTGTAGTGCCTTCATATACTGGGAGCTATCACAAGCCTTGAAGCAAAGACTGCTACTACAATTGTGGCAACATTTGAATCTGCACTCCCTGCATCAGCGGTTCTTACACTGACAAAAGGTGCTACAGATACAGGTGTTAAAGCTGTTATTGATGAAACAAGAAAGACAGCAACATTCACAGCAGCTTCAAAATACGCTGTAGGCACATACACAGTTACTGCCACAGCAGGCACAAGCAAGCAGAGCAAGGATATAGTTATAGAAACACAGAAAGCCAAGGATATAGTAATAAAGAGTACCACAGCATTAGTTAATCCGGATAAGAAAGATCAAGTATTTGTTTATTATGATGTAATAGACCAGTATGGTGAAAGCATGAGGGCAAGTACAACTGTTACCTGGACTTCTGGCACTGGCAAGGTTAAAGCAAATAAGACCACAGGCTGCATTACTATTGAAAGAACTGATGATGATGAATTTAAATATGGTGATGACGTTTATTTAGTTGGTGTTGATATAAAGAATGGCATAACTGTCCAGAAAGCCCTTAAAGTTGGCATGGAAAGGGCGCTGGATAAGATAGATTTCGTTGGTTTCATAAATATAGATGACAGGAATAATATACTTAAAACACTGCCTAAGGATTTTGCCGTTGGGAGATACCGCCTGTTATTTACTGCGTATGACCAGGAAGGCAACCCAATGAATGCCAGCACGGAATATACAGATGTTAAGAAGCCTAAGGTAACATTTATTGGTGACAACCCTACACTTATTAAGCCTGAATTTAAATCAGGTGAATTATATACTATTAATGGTATTGAATACTGTTCAGTAACAGTTGATCCTGGCATGTATGTTGATAAAGGCGGCGAAGTTAATATCACTGCTATCTCTAATACAACTGGAACTAAAACAGTGCAGAACTTTGTAGTAGGTGATGCAGCAAGACTCCAGAGTCTTGTCCTCAGTGTCCCTGACAGGGTAATAGCTGATGGCGATCAGAATGTAAACATACCATTTGTAGCTAAAGACATTAATGGAAAAGAAGTTACAAACTATGAAACAATTGTACGTTCTACAAACACATTAAAACTTACAGCTACAGAAGGCACTCTTACAGTATATGAAACTGAAACAGGTGCGGCAGCAATAAAATGGAATGATAACAAGAAATTACAGACAGATTTTACAACAAGTTCCTGTCATGATGATGTAAACCGTAATATTGCTTTAGTAACTGTTGTAGTTGGCGGCGAAAGCAATAATATGATGATGGAAGTATCTGATACCAGACGCCCAGTTGCTATTTCAAAAGTAAGGATTAATAAAAATGGCAACAATATGATGACAGAAAGTAGTACAAACGACATCGATTTCTTTTCAGAATACGGCAGCTATGATATACAATATATGGATCAGTATAATGAGGAGCTTGAAGGTGACATAGCCAATGCGTTTTTTGAGGCAACAAATGGCGAAGACAAAATCGTAGATGGAAAGAAAGTAGAAGTATTTGATGGTCATGAATATGGCGTCAAAGTTGATTTTTCAACAGTACAGAATATTGATAAAAATGCAATTACATCTATTTATGATAATTATAAAGTTAAATTTTACGATGATGATGGAAACCTAGTTAAAGAAGCAGATAAAATGATCGGAGGAGATAGTAAAAGTGAAATTCTTAATAAAAAATATATTATAAAGGATAGTTCTGATAATAATGCTAAAGCTATAGGTATCGTTATACAAAATAGAAAGGACAGGTATAGGTGGTGGCATAAAGATGACGAAACCAAGTTGACAGCAACATTACCTGTGAACTCTAAAGAAACTGGAAGCGTTGTAGTTGATAATTTGAAATATTCAGTTGTAAGGTTAGATGAAGATAAAGATAAAACTACAGAATGGAGTATAGTAGACGCTGAAAAGAACATTGATTATACTATAGTTCCAGTAGCAAAACTTTCTAACCTGGAGATTAAACCTGTTAAAAAGGTTAAAATTACTACAAAATATAGCGGATATGCAAACGGAACAGACATAGGAACAAGTGGGGTTTCCTCTTCTGCAATAGCTAAAACTGATGATGGAGAAATGCCTAAGGCAGGTAAATCAGAGATTGAATGGAATGTTGATGGAGATAAAGACCGTGTGGTAGAGGTAGTTGGTACTTATGATGGCAATGTTGTTACTGTTCCAAGTGTATTCCTTCATAATGAATTACCTGAGGGTGAAAAACATTTCGATAAAGATGATGGAAATCCTACTTTCAAGCTGGATTATACGCACTGGAGAGGTGTAGTTATTGACGGACTTAGAGGAGAAGATGAATTTTCTGAATCTGACAAAGAGGATATCAACAAATATGACCCTATCAGATATAGTGATTTATATGACTTTAATACAGCTAAAAATATACGAAAAGATGCAAGGAAAAACTTATTTATTAATGTATATGATAAAGCTGAAGCTAGTAAGAGAAGCAAAGACAAACTGGCAACATTAAAAACAAAAGTATCTGTATCTGATGAAAAAAGATTCCCGGTTAATATTGCTCTTATCGAAAACTATGGAGTTGCAAATAAACTTAATTTAAGCGCTGATAATACAGAACTTATATTTGACCAGAAAATAAAGAAATTAAGCTGTTCACCAGGAGAAAGCAAGGAACTGGGAATTTTAGTAACTGACCAGTATGGTGATGGAATGATTATTGAAAATCCTAATGATAAGAATATATGTGACTTGCCTCTGAAGAAAGATCCAAATAATGATGGCGAATATTTGTATGGTGAGGAAGTTCTTGCTGATAAAAATGAACTTTATAAGAATGCAGATAAAGTAACTGTAGAATATGCTGTATCAAATATTGTAGAGAACAAAGATGAATTTGCCCATTTGTCAAAGAGCTTTTTAACAAACAGGAATGGTTCTGAACTTGCCTCTATTGCTGGTGCAGAAGTTAAGGATACATTTGATTTAACAATAACAGTTGTGGAAACTGGCGTGAATATAAAAGTTCCAGTAGTTATTGGCGGAGATAAATGTGCACAGCTTAGTTCTGGTTCATTTGGTGATGAGATAGCTTATAAATGGATTTGGAGAAGTAATAGTACAAGTGAAGGATCAAAAATAGGATATAACCGTGAAATAGTCAGTGTAAAAGATGAGAAAGGAAATACGAGAGATACTACTTTACGTGACACATTAGGTTATAATAGATAGTTAAAAATATATTTAACTAAGACAGAGTTTATTTAGAAATATTTTAAAGTAATCTATATAGAGGGAGTTCTTAATGTTTATGCATATAGAATTTCCTCTATATTTTTACCTTAACATTATCAGAAGAAAGTGTGGGATGATTTTATGAAAAAATTTTTTAAACTGTTTATAGCAAATATGTGTATAATAGTTTTATTTTCATCATGTGGAAAAGCTAATTCTGGCATACAATCTAATTCGGAAGTAATTACATCTGGGGAAAAAAATAATAACGAAAAGAAAGAAGCAACCCCGAAGCCAGAAGAAGCAACATCCAACAATCTAGATCCGGAAACGGAACAGGAGCCGGAAGATGAAAAGAAATTAATCCAGGCATCAGTTGATGCACAAGCAGGATATGCAGATGCTAAACATCAGGTAAATATAATAGGTTTTAAATCTTATAAAAAACTGGAAAGTAAATCATATAAGGATAAAGCTGGCAAAAACAAGGAATTTATTGTTTTATTCCTGGAAATAAATAACAGCCAGAATGACAGCGATTATATAAATGTTAA
Organism: uncultured Lachnospiraceae bacterium; assembly: GCA_910580005.1. Classification (GTDB taxonomy): domain Bacteria; phylum Bacillota; class Clostridia; order Lachnospirales; family Lachnospiraceae; genus Butyribacter. Next base: position 3,800 of record CAJTXH010000155.1, read on the forward strand.
TTATTTAACTGCTAAAGTCGATGAAAAGAAAACAGAAAATAAGGTTTTATTTAATGACCCTGAGGGATTTAAGACTGTTTTCCAGAATATAGGACCAGGAAAAACTGCAAAAGGGTTTGTTGCCTGGGAAGTTCCAAGTAACTGGAAGGAAATCAAAGTAATATATAATGGTTGGAAAGATAGTGATAATTTAAGTATAAATTGTACGCTTACCCCTGATGACTACTTCTCCCCTCCTAAGCATAACTAAATTTATTTATAATAATTTATAAAGGCATTGTACTAAAACCATATACTATTAAGTATGCTTGCTGCATATAATACCTGCCAGGGGATGCCATTTTCTATATAGTACTTTATTAAAAGTATACAGCCTGTTTTAAAATTAAAAAATTGCAAACAGGCTGTATATAATATTTGATATTTATATTGCTTAATTATCCGGTCCATCCCTGGAAACCATTATTGATGTATGTTTTAATAAACCATTTTTTATTAATTACAAATTAATTTTATGTATGTTTAAGAACTTCTTCTATAGTACAATAGTATTTTTATAATGGGTTATTTGCAAATTGTATTTGAACACTTACTTAGAATTTAAATTTATTCGTCTAAAATATTTTGTTCCAAAATTTCATTGACTGTTTCAAAACTAATACCAGATAAATCAGCTATAATTCCAGCATCACAGCCTTTTTTATGCATATTTAAAATTATTTGTCTGCGGTTTTGTTCAATGCCTTGTTCAATGCCCTGTTCAATGCCTTGTTCAATGCCCTGCTCAATGCCCTGCCTGATTCCGTCATTTGTAAATTTCTCAACAATGCTACACATAGTAACCTCTTCCCCTTCCTTCTGCCTGTTTAACATACAGTCTTTTATTTCTGCATATTTACTGTCACCAGTAAAAACTTCCAGCAAATCCAG
>CAJTXH010000156.1 GCA_910580005.1 uncultured Lachnospiraceae bacterium
AGGATAGCAGATACAATAGCCCGTGCCCCGGATAATCCTGAAAAGGCAGCAGGAAACCAGACTAAGATAGCATTCCTGGATGATGGGAATATATATATAGAGCCTCTGGATAAAGATGTTATGTCTGATATCCGCTTATAAGTTAATACCCCATGACAGGCAGGCGTGCATATCCCGTTTTGCCTGCACGGTAATAATAGATTATTAAAATAGTTCTGACAGGAGGAATTAAACTATGGGAGAAGTAATAGTCATAACATCTGGAAAGGGTGGAGTTGGGAAAACGACTTCGACAGCAAATATAGGTACAGGGCTTGCAATGCTTGGGAAAAAGGTTGCACTTATTGATACAGATATAGGGCTGCGTAACCTTGATGTTGTTATGGGTCTTGAAAACAGGATTGTCTATAATCTTGTTGACGTTGTAGAGAATAACTGCAGGATTAAGCAGGCGCTTATTAAGGATAAAAGATACCCTAACCTGTATCTCCTGCCTTCTGCACAGACAAAGGACAAGTCTGCTGTAACACCAGAGCAGATGAAAAAACTTACCAGTGAGTTAAGGAATGAATTTGATTACATACTTTTAGACTGTCCGGCTGGAATAGAGCAGGGATTTAAAAATGCAATAGCAGGTGCAGACCGTGCACTTGTTGTAACAACACCTGAAGTATCAGCCGTACGTGATGCAGACCGTATAATAGGGCTGCTTGAAGCAAATGAAATCAGGCGCACACACCTTATTGTAAACAGGCTGCGTGCAGATATGGTTAAGGAAGGCAATATGATGTCAAGTGATGATGTTGTTGAAATCCTTGCAATTGATTTGATAGGCATAGTGCCTGATGATGAGCATATTGTTATATCTACAAATAATGGTGAACCACTTACAGGTTCTGACTGCCAGGCAGGACAGGCATATATGAATATATGCAAACGTGTACTTGGTGAAGAAGTGCCTTATATTGACTTAGAGGTAACAAAGACTTTTTTCCAGAAATTTGCATCAATATTTAAAAATAAGCATTAAGTACGACTTATCGTGGAGGAGATTATGGGCTTTTTGTCAAATTGGTTTAAAAGTTCTGAAAGCAGCAGTGATATTGCAAAGAACCGCCTTAAGGTGGCAATTACATCTGACAGGGCTGTATGTTCACCAGAACTTATGGAACAGATGAAGAATGATATTATCAAGGTAATATCAAAATACGTTGATATAGATACAGATGGCCTCGATATAAAAGTTACAAGAACAGAACTTGATGATGATTCGGGTACAGTAAATGCCGTGCTGGCAAGTATACCTATAAGGGATACAAAGCCTGTGCGCAGGTAACAGGCGGTCCGTATGGATATTGCAGGCTGGATGGAATGGGGAGTGTGTAAATGATAAACCGTATTAAACAGTATGACTGGAAAAAATACAATTTTTCTCTTTTATGCGTTGTTATAGTTATATGCCTTATTGGTGCATTCTGCGTTAAACTTGCAGGTGGAGAGAAAATGGGGACGGTATTTATGAGGGGTCAGATAACAGGGCTTATAATGGGAATTGTTATTGTAATAATACTTTCAGTATTTGACTACCATTTTATATGCCAGTTTACACCTTTATATTATATAGCTGGCGTACTTCTGACTGCTGCTACCCATTCACCATTAGGAAGGGACCAGGACACAGGCGTATACAGATGGGTAAAGCTTGGCCCGGTTTTATTCCAGCCAACAGAGATTATGAAGATAATATTAATCCTTACGCTTGCAACCCTGTATACAAAGCTTAAAAGCAAGGCAGACAGGGTAAGCACTCTGTTTATAGCAGCAGCAGTAGCATTAGTTCCTGTTATGGTTATACTTATACAGCCAGACCTTTCATCAAGCCTTGTGGCTGTATTTATTACAATTATACTGGTATTTGCAGCAGGCACAGCTTATAAAATACTAGTACCAATAATAGCACTTGGTATACCAGCAAGTGTTGTGTTGTTCTGGTATGTACAGCAGCCTGGCAATCTTATACTTAGAGGCTACCAGTATAAGCGTATCTTTGCATGGCTTCACCCTGATGACCCGTCTGCTGATGATTTAAATTTCCAGCAGAATTTATGCATACGTGCAATTTCCTCTGGAAAACTGTATGGGAAGTTTATCCAGGATGGTGGTGCAGGGAATGAAACACGTGTATATAATAGTCCGTTGCCGGTTAGCGAAAGTGACTTTATATGGTCTGTTGTGGGGGAAGAATTTGGCTTTCTAGGATGCTGCCTGGTTTTACTGCTTTTTGCAATAATAATATTCAAGTGCTTTTCAGTGGCAAAAAAGGCACAGGATTTCCTTGGAAGCATGATTGCGCTTGGAGTAGCAGCAATGTTTATGTTCCAGGTATTTGCCAATATATGTGTGGCAACAAGGATTTTCCCGAATACAGGCCTGCCGCTTCCGTTTTTAAGCAATGGGTTAAGTTCAATGCTGTCCTCCATGATAGGGATAGGATTTGTTATGAATATAGGCATACAGCCAGCAAAAACTAGTAATTCAGGTTTTACAATGCGTAATACATTTGGAAGTGATAATTCAAAAGACATAGATATGGATTTAGAATTATAAAACAATATTATGTGGTAATGAAATTTAAGGGGAAGGGTATAAAAGTTTCTTAATATTAATAACAAGAGGGGTGATAAAAAATGAATATAGGATTAGTAGCACATGATGCCAAGAAAAGCCTTATGCAGAATTTCTGTATAGCGTACAGGGGTATTTTAAGCAAACATGATATTTATGCAACAGGGACAACAGGGAGGCTTATTGAGGAGGTTACAAACCTTAATATCCATAAGTACCTGGCAGGACATCTTGGTGGGGAGCAGCAGCTTGCCTCACAGATAGAACATAACCAGATAGACATGGTTATATTTTTAAGAGACCCTTTGTCTTCTAAACCTCATGAGCCTGATGTAAATAATTCAATCCATCTTTGCGACACATACAATATACCATTTGCTACAAACCTTGCAACAGCAGAACTGCTTATTAAGGCACTTGACAGGGGAGACCTGGAATGGCGTGAGGTTTTAAGGAAAGAACAGGACCAGGAGGAATAGACTTTTAAAGGCAGCATGGGAGAATTTATTAGATAATATGCATAATTATAAGATTATTAATACAAAGAAAAAAAACAAAGACATTATACCAGAGGCTTACACAAGTTTTAGATGGTATTTAAAGCCTGTAAAACTTGCTGTTATATCTGCTGCACTTGTTGTACTGGCAGCAGGATGCGGCAATAGCAGGGAAAATTTCCTGGATGGCGTAGGTACAGTGCTGCCTTTAGCTGGTGTCCCGGCAGGTGAAGACTGGTACTGCCAGGACTACCTTTCAGAAGATGTCTGTGTTATACCAGCAGGCAGGCAGAATAAAACTGACAAGAACCTGCCAGCCAGTTCTGTTCTTCTTGTTAATGCAACAAAAAATGAGGTGGTTTATGCAAGTAATATTTATGAAAAACTGTATCCTGCAAGTGTTACTAAAATTGTAACAGCGCTTGTTGCACTTAAATATGGAAACCTTGATGATATTGTAACTATAAGTTATGAGGCATCACATATAACTGAATATGGTGCAAAACTATGTGGTTTTAATGAGGGTGACAAAGTTAAATTTGAAAAGCTTCTTTATGCACTTATGATTTATTCCGGCAATGATGCAGGCATAGCAATTGCAGAGCACATATCAGGAAGCACAGGCAGATTTGCAAAGCTTATGAATAAGGAAATGGAAGAACTTGGAGCTGTTGGAAGCCATTTTACAAACCCTCATGGGCTGCATGATGATAACCATTATACAACGGCTTATGATTTATACCTTGTTTTTAACAAGCTTATGTCAGACTATCCAAAGTTTACTGATATTATAAGTAAAGGAAGTGTCAAAGTAAAGTATAAGGATGCCAGTGGCCAGAAAAAGGAAATGGATTTTACATCTACTGTAAAATATAAGATTAATACAGAAACTGCACCAGATGGTGTAAAAGTAACAGGTGGAAAAACAGGCACAACACAGATGGCAGGCTCAAACCTGATACTGCATTCAACAGGTGCAGATGGCAACAGTTATATTTCTGCTGTTATGCATGCAAGTGATGTATACAGCCTTTATGACCAGATGAATTATCTTCTTTCAATTGAGGGTAAGCAGGAAAAACATTCTAAGGCTGCAAAAGACACACCATAAGAATGGTTACAGTTCCAGTCCTGAAAATTAAAAAGGAGTAAACCTGCAGGTTTACTCCTCCTGGTGCAAAAAACATGCAAAATAGCATAGTAATGCTTTATTCACCTGTTGTATGGATACGTCCATAATAGCTTATTGCATACAGTCCGCCAATACCAACGGCTGCATATATTATTCGTGAAAATAATGACATATCACCAAATACAACACGTACAAGGTCAAAGTTTAAAAAGCCGATAAGCCCCCAGTTAATAGCACCAATAATTACTAGTGTCAGCAGGATATAATCAATAACTTTCATACAAACTCCTCCTTTTGATATTTAAAGCAGTGCCGGCGCTGCTTTGTATTTTTGGTATACTACAGTACATAGTATTTCCCAGAATGTTTAATTTATTCAAACCTGTTTTTACGGTGCGTCTGTTTTTACACAGTAACAGTTCAGCCTTCAGTAAAATTCGAGGATTTTTGACAAGTTTTTCGTCAA
>CAJTXH010000157.1 GCA_910580005.1 uncultured Lachnospiraceae bacterium
GGATGTTCTTTGCCTAACACTTTCTCGTTCACTTGCAAGGCTTTCTTATACAGTTCTTCTGCTTCTTTATACTTGCCCTGGCTCTCATACACCCATGCAAGATTATTATAAATAATAGCTGTATCTGGATGCTCTTTCCCTAATACTTTCTCTCTTAGCAACAAGACTTTCTTATACAGTTTTTCTGCTTCTTTGTACTTGCCCTGACTCTTATACACCCCTGCAAGATTATTATAAATAACAAATGTATCTGGATGTCCTGTTCTTAATATCTTCTCTTTCAAGATTTTTTTATACAATTCTTCTGCTTCTTTATATTTTCCTATATAACATAATAAACAAGCAAAACTATTTATAAATCCAACCTGTTTTCCGTTTATTCTCATATCCATTTTTTTAATAATATTCTCTGCAAATGGAATAAATCTCTGGCACTCCATAACAGAACCACTTTCTGGTATTTCAAGACACTTCTGGCAGGCTTCTATCAACCCATGATGTGTGTCCGCCACAGGTTTACATTTCTCATAAATAAACTTTGAAAACACCGAATGCAGGCTGTAACTCTTCTGTTCTATATCAAACTGCAGCCAGCCTTTTCTATATAAACCTTTAAAGATATCATCATCTTCACTAGCTCCTACATCTGAAAGCAGCCATTGGTTACATGTTTCCGCTGCCAAAGGAATGTATGGGAATACAGAAAATGCCTCAAGGATGTTCTGCTCTGCCTCTGTTAATACAGATAAATCATACAAAGTTTCATAAGACTTCTGGATATTTACCAGTTCATCTTCTTCATCTCTGTATTCTAACTGGAAACCTTTATCTTCCAGTTCACCACGTAACTTTTTCACTGTCCAGTTCTTTGTCTGGGCAAGATGTGCAAGAAATTCAATAGTAATTGTATGCTTTGCTGCCAGTTTGTCTATTATGTATTCCAGGTCTGGGATTTCATTCTCTGGCACTTTCCTGCCACTATCCTCATACCTGATTCTTTCATAAACAGTTTTACATTGCCCAATATCAAGAAAACCTATTTTGTATGTTTTAAATTCCTTACTAAAAGATGTACGCCTAGAAGTCAACACTATTGCCCCAGGAATGTTTTTCAATCTCTTTAGTCCTTCATCCTCTTTCATTGTCACATTCACATTATCAACAAACAACAATAACCTTCCATCTGCTGCCAGATACTCCAGTTCCCTCCATGCTGCTTCCTTGTTTGCTTCTGGCTTTTCCTGTTTTTTATAAAATAAACATTTTTGTAAGCTGCTTTCCATACTCCCATTATATTCTATATATCCAATATGGTGGAAAAAACCACGTCCACCAACAGATTTGTATTCATCAAACAATTTCCTGCAAATATTGGTCTTGCCAATCCCACCCATACCACTAACTAAAACAGATTTTTGTCCTGTTTCAACCAGCTCCCGTAAATCCTGTAATTCTGTTTCCCTGCCAGTGAAGTAATAAACAGGTTTCGTGTTTACATCATGTGTTACAATAAACTTACGCTCTGACTCCTGGTACATAGTTATATTATAATTATTTATCTGATTACCACCAATATATTTTTCCATGTTACAATTCGTAAGCTGGTTATCTATCTTCTGTTCCACCGCAGCCCCTCCCTGTTTCAGTTTTTCAGTATTGCTTTTTCTATCTGGACTTCAACCTTCTGGATATCTGGGTTATTCATGTCAGCAACTATATTTAAAAATTCCCCTATAGAAAATGCAATACTTTTATATTTCTTTAACTCTGCCACCAGTTCACTTGTGTATTCTGGTTCAAGCTCCCTTATGGAAGCCTCCAGCTTGTCACATTCCTGCTGCCAGTATTTTATATACTCCGCACGTACCAAAGGGTCATATATGCCATGTTCCACAATAGCAGGGAATATCCTGTCCCTGTACTGCTGCTCTTTCATAATCTCCATAACTTCAAACATACAGTTTTTTGACTTTAAATACAAATCACTGACAATAAGGACTGCATAATCCTGCTGCCTTATGCTCTCCATAAATTTCCTGATACTTTTCCACGGACCAATATCACGTATATCCCTCTTTACTGTAATGCCTGGAAAACCTGACAGGTGCTTGTCAATCCTGTCTGCATGTTCTTTATCGTGCCAGTTGTAAGAAAGAAATATGGTTCTGCTGTCATTGTTCCTTTTGCTGCCATCTTCTGGCTGCTGGTTATAATAAATGTTGACTGTACTGTTTCCGCCTGTATAGCTGCCTCCAATTTTAACCTTCTCAAGTTTATTTTCAATTTCCTGTCCCATAAATATTACCTCCCATACCGTTTAACAATACATACTGGCAGAAACCAGTCCCCAAGGCAAATTATATACTGGTTCTGTTTCCAGTTTCATAGACAATGTTATTTATAGTCTTTATGTTTTCTTATCTGTTATTATACAGTCCTTTTATATAACAGGCAACACTTTCCGACATAAAATATAATATAATTTTAAAGGCAGCAGGGTACAGCAATACCATAGCACTGTTACAGGAATATTTATACCTTGTATGGCCAGCAAAAAAATGCCCTGCCAGCAGCAGTGGTATGCAAAGAACAGAAGCTTTAACCAGCATAAACATATCAGACATAACTGTTTTATGCTGCTGCCTGTAAGCCATTTTTGCCAGTACCCTTTATCTGCTTCCTGACGTCCCCATATAACCATTTTATTTCACAGGTTATAGATTTCCATTTACAAGTCTTTTAAGCCTGTATAAACCAGCAAGGCTGGTACAAAAGGCATATATTAATACAGGCTGCTAAATAACATTGCCATTCATTGTTACAATTATTATCTTCCTGCTAATAAATAAGTTTAGGTATTTCTATATTCCATTTTGGTTAAATTTATTTCCCATAATATTAATATCCATTTCCCATTTTGAGAAATGGATTGACCAAAAACGGGACACCTGTACCAGATATAAACACAGATATAGACACAGTTAATAATTTAACAGTATCTAAAAATACTGTTTGTCGAACTGGTGTACAATATCTGACAATGCACCAGGACTTACATATAGTTTAACCTGTCTTTTAACTCCATCTCCTCTGCCATTTCCAGACTGTTTTTTTGCCAATACCCCTTATTTGCCTGCTGGCATCCTCATATAGCCATTTCATTTTAAAGGCTATATTTTCTTCATCTGTAAACTTTCTAAGGCTTTAAAAGGCAATTAAGACTGTTACAGAGGGTATCTGACAGGTAATATTGTTACACACATTATTTTTCTGTAATTACATACATACCAGATATCCATATAGCAATGGTATACCAAATGTATACTAGTAAGCAGAAGACCAGATTGCCATATAACAGGACATGCTTTCTAATGGATAAGACAAATTGTCCATATGCCGTATAAATGTATACGTGCATTAAGCATATCATAAAGTTTTGTTACCTGACCCTGCTTACAGGTTTTATCCCATATGCAGAGAGTGAATTTCACTGCTCTATGACACGTTGGACTACAGTCCGACAAACAGTATCTTTAGATACTGTCAAAATATTATCTGTGTTTATATATGGTATTGTTGTCCCAGTCTGGTTATTTTCATTTTGCATTTTTCCGTTTTCCATTCCACCATTCCGGGAAATGGATTTACCCATATTGGGACTGTTTCATTTTTGAAACAAATAAAAAGTTTTAGAACAGCCAGAAGGAAACAGGCAATGCCAGGAAAAGAAAACCAGTAAATGTGTTTTACAGACTAAAAATATAAAAGTGATATTGGAAATTTTGGGACTTTATCCGTTTCAAATGCAGAAAGTACAGGCGGCAGACCAGCAAAGCAGACAGACTGAAATAACCCAGAAAAGCACATACCCTCTGTACAGCGTTAAAAGGGGCAAATTTCGGCTTGAAGGCAAAAAAGGTAAAATATATAATCTAAAGGATTTAAGAGCCAAGCAAGGGCAAATAATGCCTTACAGGGGTGATGGACATATGTAGTGCTATTGTCCTGCAATACGATAATTAAACTGCAATATTGTGTTTTCGTAAAAATATATATGCAGGGATGTTCTGGAACAGGTTGGACGACAGTCCGATAAACAGTATCTTTAGATACTGTTAAATTATTAACTGTGTTTATAACTGTGTTTATAAATGGTATAGGTTGCTCACTTTGTACACTTCCATTGCTCACTTTGCTCATTTCCATTTCGCATTTTGAGCAATGGAAATTGTCATTGTGAACAATGCATTGCTCATTTTGAACAATGGAAGGTTCATTTTGAACAATGGACTATGCAGCATCACAGTTTATACTGCTTTTTTCCTGGACATCATCTTTTCCATCTAAAAGCAGTATGCATTTTCCAGCCAGTGTATACCATACGGTTCTGTTATATGTACTTTTGTTATAGTTGTATGATAAGACCAGCCTCTCAATGTCCAGTAATACCTCTGGTGTCCATGTACACCTATTTTATTTTAAAGGTTATTTAATTATCATCTAAAATTATTTAAAGGTTCTAAAAGGCAGCCAGTGGCATTAAAAAGGATATCTGGCAGCAGACATTATCTTATTACCGAAACACACACCTGCAAGACAATAAAACAGTTTTAGAAAACAAAACCAAAACCCTAGGTGGATTTTTCCACCTAGACAGATGTAAAACTAGGTGGATTTTTTCACCAAGGTATACAATAACAACAAAAAACTAGGTGGA
>CAJTXH010000158.1 GCA_910580005.1 uncultured Lachnospiraceae bacterium
ACTTCATAATCATAATTTTCTTTTAACCAAGGTATGATAGCAGTTGTGTCCAGTCCCCCGGAATAAGCTAGAATAACTTTTTCTTTCATTGTAATTCCTCCTAAAATAAATTGTTTATACAGCACATTATACAGCCACATTTATATTTATGCAATAGTGATTTTCTAATTTATATAAAAATATCTGGATTTTTAATAAATATATATAGGCTGAATTAATAAATATACACAAAAATACATAATTATTAATTACCAGTTTTTTATAAATCTTTATAAAATCTATATAAACCAGTGTTACTATTTAATTATACAGAGGCTGGTGTATGCCTTGTAAAATAAATTAAAATAAGAAAGGATCTGGGCAATATGGATATTATTTTAAAGACAACTTCCCTTTGCAAAAAATTCAAAGGTAAAGCGGTTGTAAATAATGTATCTCTTGAAATTGAAAGAAATTCAGTTTATGGTCTTTTAGGGCCAAACGGAGCCGGAAAATCTACTATTCTAAAAATGGTTACAGGAATGATTCATCCTACATCTGGTTTAATTGAATTTAACGGGCATAGCCTTAGGCAAAGCGATTTAATCAGGACAGGGGCATTAATTGAAACGCCTCCGCTTTATGAAAATTTAAGTGCAGAAGAAAACCTTGAGGTAAAAAGGCTTGTACTTGGTCTGCCTAAGACACGCATAAAAGAGGTTCTGGAAATTGTAAATCTTACAGGTACTGGCAGGAAAAAAGCAGGGAATTTTTCAATGGGAATGAAACAGCGCCTTGGCATTGCACTTGCATTGCTTAACAGCCCTGAGCTGCTTATACTGGATGAACCTTTAAACGGGCTTGACCCGTTTGGAATACAGGAGTTAAGGGAATTAACCAGGTCTTTGCCTGGAAAGGGGATTACAGTAATATTTTCAAGCCATATTTTAAGCGAGGCAGAGCAGGTTGCAAGCCATATTGGGATTATTGCAGGCGGGATGCTTGGGTATAGTGGCAGGATAAACGGGGAAGACAATCTGGAAGAATTGTTTATGCAGGTTGTAGGAGATAGCAGAAAGGGGATAGAAGCATGTTAAGAATAGCAATGTCTGAACATTTAAAAATGCGCCATACCTTTGTAGGGAAGCTGCCAGTAATTGCACCTGTTTTTTCATTATGCCTTGTTTTTCTGCTGGCATACAGGGCAATGGACATGGTTCCGCCAATGGCATGGAATTTCTGGTATACAATACTTCTGCCAGGGATGGTTGCAATTATATGCTGCCTGGGTGTTAATAAAGATAAGAAACTGCATTACTGCAATATGCTGTCGGTGCCTTTTCCTGCTGCAAAATGCCTGGCTGGCAAACTGCTTTACTATTCAGCAGGGTTATTTTTTGCTAACATGGTACTATGTGCCGGGATATTTATATCTGGAAAAATATCTGGCACTGCCATTGGAATAACTGGAAGCCTGCTTGCTGTAATATTATTGTCTTTTGTATTCCTGTGGGAAATACCATTATACATTATGTTAAGTATATATTCTGGCATGTCTGCCTGTCTTATTTCATGTATGTTTATGGTATTTTCAGGTGTTTTGCTGGCAAATACACGTTTATGGTGGATATGGCCGCCTTCAATACCTGCAAGACTTATGTGCCCGGTTCTTGGAATAATGCCTAATGGTATTTTAGCCCCGGAAGGCAGCCCGTTATTAGACAGCAATGTAATACTGCCAGGAATAATAATTTCATTTATATGGTTTGTGTTAATGGCTTTCATTATGGTATTATGTTTTAATAAAAAGGTGGTGGAAGAATAAATGTTTTTTGCTTATTTAAAGGCAGATTTTATAAAAACTAAAGGACTAAAAGTCTGTCTTGCGCATTTATTAATACCATTGCTTGCAGCTGCTGTATTTTTGCTTTATTATTCAGTCTCCAACGGAGATGTTTATTTAAAAGCAGATGCTTATTTCCAGATGCTTGGAATAGCCTTTCCATTTTTTGCAGGGCTTTTCTGTGGGATAATATCAGAACAGGAATTAATGGCTGGCTCTTTCCAGAATATGTTATCAGCGCCTGCAAGGGTAGTGCCATTTTATAGCAAGCTTTTTATGCTGTTGATGCTTGGGACACCGGCAGTCCTGCTTGCATCTGTTTTATTTGGGGCAGGTTACTTATATATAGCAGAAGATTATATTATAGATTTCAGGCTTTATTTTATTGCAGCGTTCGTAATTGCAGGAAGCAGTATTTTACTTTATATATTGCATTTATTCCTTGCAATGCGTTTTAATAAAGGGGTTACAACATGGCTTGGCATAGCAGAAAGCCTTCTGGCAGCAGTAATGCTTACAGGGCTTGGTGATGGTATATGGATATATATTCCTGCTGCATGGCCGCCAAGATTTGTGACACTGGTTTTGCCAAAGCCTGCCACATATGGTACAATGGCTGTAAATTATAACCAGGGGCTTTATACAGCAGTAATTATATGTATTATTACAACGGCTGCTGGGGCTTTGGCGTTTGGTATATGGGCATTAAAATGGGATGGCATAAAGTCCAGTGAATAGCCTTGTTAATGAAAGGGGAATTATTTTGGCGAATATTTTAGCAGTTGATGATGAACAGGATATTTTGAAAATGATACAGAAAATCCTTTCCAGGGATGGGCATAATGTAGATATTATTTCTAATCCAGAAGTTATTGGCAATATAAACCTGGAGAGTTTTGATATTATACTTCTGGATGTTATGATGCCACGGGATGATGGTTTTACAATATGCCAGCAGATACGCCGCTGTACTGGCTGCCCTATTGTGTTCCTTACTGCAAAATCAGATGAAGAAAGCCTTGTATATGGGCTTGGCATGGGTGCAGATGATTATATTTTAAAGCCGTTTGGCGCAAATGAACTAAGGGCAAGGGTAAATGCGCATTTGAGGCGTGAACACCGTGGGAATTTTACAAAAATTTCATTTGGCAAAGCAGAATTTAACCTTTCATCAAAACAGCTTTTAGTAGATGGCAGCCCTGTCACTTTGACAAAGGGTGAATACCATATTTGTGAATTTCTTGCCAGGAACCACGGGCAAGTATTTTCTAAAGAGCAGATATATGAGAAAGTTTTTGGATTTGACGGGGCTGGCAATGACAATACAATTACAACACATATTAAAAATATCCGCATGAAATTAGAAGGCCGGGATTTTTCACCAATAAAGACAGTATGGGGAATTGGTTATAAATGGGAAATATAAAGAGGAAAGCAGTCCCGTTAAGTATTTTTTACCTTAAATATTTATTTTTTATACTGGCTGGAATAATAGCAGTTGTTATAAGTGTTCTGTTTATATTTGAGGTAATGGTAATAAATGGTTTTATATATCCTGCAAATTATGCACAGCAGCAGGCAAAGGCAGCAGAAAAAGAGATTGCTAGTGCAGAAAGCTTTAGCAGTGGTATGGTACCTGGTTTATGTAAGTATGTATTATTTGATAAGTATGGCAATGTAAAAGAGGGAAATATAAGTGGAAGTGTTTTAACAGATGCCTGGGAAGCTGTTAATGCCAGTTTAAACGGGAAACAGTATAGTAAAAACAGCCTGTTTGGAAACCATTATTTTTATAACGTGGTAAAGTGTAACGAAGATTATTGTGTAATGGCATATAGAATAATACCACAATATAAGCAGCCATTAATGCGCAAATACCTGCTTGCGCCACAGAACCTTATGCTTGTAAGTACAGTTTTGTTTATATTGTTAATTGTAATTATAATATCTGTCTGCTTTGGAAAAGCATTAAAAAGGAAATTAACACCATTAATATCCGCTGTTGGCAAAATACAGTCACAGGAACTTGGCTTTACTATAATGCCAAGTGATATCAAGGAAATTAGTGATGTATTAAATGCAATAGATAATATGAGGGAAGCACTAAAAGAGTCTTTAGAAAGCCAGTGGAAGTCAGAACAGGCACAAAAAGAGCAGATACTTGCACTGGCACATGATTTAAAAACACCATTAACACTTGTCCGGGGCAATACAGAATTACTATATGATACAGGACTTACAAAAGAACAAGAGGAACTTGCAGGTTATATTGGGAAAAGTTCATTGCAGATGCAGGAATATGTACAGAAGCTTCTTGATATAACAAGGTATGGTTATAAACCAGAATTAAAGAAAGTGCATATAAGAGAATTTTTTAACAGTATTACAGAACAGGCAGAAATCCTTTGTGCTGCCAGGAATATTAGTTTCCAGAAATCTTTTGTCTGTAATGTACGGTCTTTTATGGCAGATAAAGAAGAACTGATGCGTGCATTTTTAAATGTATTTTCAAATGCAGCAGAATATACACCAGAAGGTGGTACAATTTATTTTGAAACCTATATGGAAAATAATTTTATAATATTTAAAACCTCTGATACAGGCAGTGGATTTTCAAAGGAGGCACTACAATATGCAAAAAAACAATTTTATATGGAAGATAAAAGCCGTAATCCAGAACAGCATTATGGAATAGGGCTTTATATGGCAGATTTAGTAATAAAGAGTCATAACGGGGAACTAGTACTTGGAAATTCTGGCAGGACAGGAGGGGCAGAAGTGGTGGTGAAAGTACCATTTATTTAAGATAATTTCTAGTTATTTTGTGTTTGCAAGCGGACGCAGGGTTTATGTGTCCAGCTAAATA
>CAJTXH010000159.1 GCA_910580005.1 uncultured Lachnospiraceae bacterium
ATGTACACATTTTGCACAAAAAACGTGCAAAATGGCACCATAAAACTCATATTTTTGACGGAAAACATGTCAAAAATCCCCACATTTTATGGAAGGCTGAACTGTTACCAGCACTTTGTACACCTTTTATCACATACTTGTAGAAATTTATAAAATTCAGTATAATAATATAATATGTCAATAATAGTGGTTTTTAAAACTTATGTCAATGGAAGGAGATTAATATGGACAGGAATATGCCATTACCAGGAAGCTTTTACAGGTATCCAAATGGAAATACATTACAGATAATATGTATTGCAAATAACTATAATGATAAAGAAAAGAATATAGTATACCAGAATATGCTGCCGCCATTTGATATCTGGACAGAACCGCTAAACAGTTTTATGGATAAAACAGATAATAATGGCTTGCAGATATACAAATTTGAAGAAACGGGGGCAGGGGATATACCGCCAGGCATGAATTTACCAGTAAATAACATGAATATTCCAGCCAGTACAACCAAAGAAAGCGCTGCCATAACTGGCAGCATGTTTAAAGAAGCACTGTTAAATGGAGCAATAGACAGAAAAATTGCAGGAAAAATGCCAGATAGCGAAATTGCAGAAAAGGGATTTATGGAACTGCTTGATGCCAGGACTTACCATGAGAAATATATTATATTTACAAGCCTTAGGAAATATCTTGACAAGCGCCTTTTAAACAATATTGCAGTAGCACTTGATATAGTGTTAGAGGATGGGGATGAGGAGGAACAGTATGATTCTTTGCTACATTGTTTACAAACATTTGAACATTACGAAACACAAAGGCTTAGATAATGTTGACATATGTATTGTAAAATGGTAAATTAAATATACTAAATACTTTATAAATAATTGTTGACAGAATAACTAGAAGGGGTTATTATAATTAAAATGAACTTATGTTCGGAAAGGATAAAAAATATGGCAAAAACAACAGCAACAACATCTACTGAAGAAAATAAATTGAAAGCACTAGAGAATGCTATTGCACAGATAGAGAAAGCATATGGCAAAGGTGCAGTAATGAAACTTGGCGATAATACACACCTTAATGTAGAAACATTCCCATCAGGTTCATTAGGGCTTGACCTTGCACTTGGTGTGGGCGGCGTGCCAAAAGGAAGGGTTGTGGAAGTTTATGGCCCAGAGTCAGGCGGTAAGACAACTGTGGCACTGCATATGGTAGCAGAAGTCCAGAAACACGGCGGAATTGCAGGGTTTATTGATGCAGAACATGCCCTTGACCCAGTATATGCTAAAAAGATTGGTGTAGATATTGATAATTTATACATATCACAGCCAGATACTGGTGAACAGGCTTTGGAGATTACAGAAACAATGGTGCGTTCAGGTGCCATAGATATTGTAATTGTTGACTCTGTTGCAGCACTTGTGCCAAAAGCAGAGATAGAAGGCGAAATGGGCGACAGCCATGTTGGTTTACAGGCAAGGCTTATGTCACAGGCTTTAAGAAAGCTTACAGCCATTATTGGCAAGACAAGCTGTATAGTAATATTTATAAACCAGCTCCGTGAAAAAGTTGGTGTAATGTTTGGTAATCCTGAAACGACCACAGGCGGACGTGCATTAAAATATTATTCATCCATAAGGCTTGAAGTAAGGCGTGGGGAACAGATTAAAAAAGATGGTGAAGTTATAGGAAACCGTACACGTATTAAAGTTGTAAAGAATAAAGTTGCACCGCCATTCAGGGAAGCAGAAGTTGATATTATATATGGCGAAGGCATTTCAAGGGAAGGTGATATACTGGACCTTGCTGCCAATGAAAATATAGTTAATAAAAGTGGCGCATGGTATGCATATAATGGTGTTAAAATAGGCCAAGGAAGGGAAAATGCTAAGATATACCTAAAAGAGCACCAGGACGTAATGGCAGAAGTTGAACAGAAAGTCCGTGATAAATTTATAAAGAAAGATGATGAAACAGAACAAAAAAATGAAGAAAAGGACGCCTCTGTTCCAGTAGCAACAGAAGAAAATATTAATCCAGAGGAAATAGATATTAATGCAGCATTTACAACAGAAGAGGAAGATAAGTAAAAATGGATGAGGAAGAATTGCTGCGTGCTAAAAAGAAGGCCATGTCTTTGTTAAATTATAATGACCGTACAGAATGGGAACTCATGGACAAGCTGGCAAATGCGGGTTTTTCTGAAGAAGCAGTAAATGGTGCAATGGAATATGTAAAAAGCTTTCATTATATAGATGATGAAAGATATGCAATGAGGTTTGCCAGTATATACCATAAGTCAAGAAGCATTAAAAGGCTATGGCAGGATTTAACTAAAAAGCATGTACCAGAAAAGTATATTTCCATTGCTTTGGAATCTATAGAAGGCGGCGACAGTGAAGCACTAAAGAAAGAAATGAAGAAAATGTTAAAAGGCAGGGATATAGAAGAACTGCCTTATGAAGAAAAACAGAAGATGGCAGCAAAGCTTTATAGAAAGGGCTTTGGCGTAAACAATATAAGAAAGTATACTGGCTTATAAAATTACAGCCTGTATTCTTTAGAAAACAGATGCCAGTGTATGCATATTATGTCCTCCTGTTATTGTATAAACTTGGTATAATGTAAAAAGGAATTTTCTGGATTTTTATGATGCAGCTTATGAAAAAAAACAGAATTAAACGTAATGATATTATTTTAACAACTATATTTCTTATAACAGCTATTTTATTCTTTGCTGGATATAATTTATTTTTTCATGAGAAAGGCAATTATGTCCAGGTTATGGCAGATGGCAAGGTGGTAAACAGCCTTCCGCTTAATACAGATATTACTATAACAATAAATGGATATAATAATGGGGAGAATGTCTTACAAATAAAAGATGGTTATGCCTCAATTACAGAATCAGATTGTCCTGACAGGCTTTGCCAGAAACAGAAAAAAATCAGGTATAATGGGGAAACACTTGTATGCCTTCCACATAAAGTAGTTGTATCTGTTATATCACAAGAAGAAACAGGGATCGATGGCACAGCATATTAATAGGGGGACGTATGTTCCCCCCCTATTAATGGTTTAATGTATTAAGGGCAGGCGCTTTTTAATACTAAAAATAATAATTAAAAATAAGCCCGCTATATAATGATGTTATATAAGAAAAACCTTCTGATGGTTTGCTAAAGTCGGGATATGTCCCCATAAGCTTATCTATATATTCCATAGGGTTAATTTTAATTTCATAAGCTTTGCCTGTCATTGTCTGTACAAATGTGGATGTTTTGGAAAAAAGTTCCTGTAAACTGCCATCATTTACAGCCTGTAATACAAGAGCCTTGTCAAATAAAATCCTGTTATTGTCATTAAACACAAATCCACAGGATTCAAGTTCTGGCTTGAATGGTCTTATTGTGCTCTGTATATCATTGGCAAGCTTAAGGTTGTAGCTGGCAACCTTCGCAAATTCCTGGGAACTGTCCAACATAAAGTTATATGCCTCTGCAATTTTTTGCAGGCTTCCCATAATTCTATTGCCATCAGGATAATAATTTATTTTAACTGCATCTTCTGATGCTTTTCTAAGGGTTATTTTAAGACATTTGCCCATAGTAAATTCATTAGAAAGAGTATGCCTTTCAACCCCATCCATATAAAACTTTGAACTGGCAGGACTGCGTTCAACCCTGTCTAAATCCATGTATGACACGATTCCATTGCCATTAATGTTTTCTTTATCAGACATTGTAAATATAGGCTCTCCTGCTGATGAACCTGTCATATCCGATTCAATGTACATCCTTATTTTACCAGGTTCATTTGGAACTGTTTCAACATTAGTCTGTATACCAATATTTGCTTTATTAATAAATGAAGATAATCCTGTAAGGACTTCTTTATTATTTGCACCATTTCTTATATTATACTGGAAATCGTACATATCATCGCCAACATTGACTTGGAATTTATATGTGCCACCAATTAAGCCTTTACTGGTTGCGTATAAGTCCCTGCCCCTGTTTACCTGGCTGGTCGCAAGGCTTGCCACTTGTATGGAAAATTCTTCAGGAAGTTTTGTCTGGCCGCCACTTATAATTTCTGCCTGTATGGCTTCAATATCAGAAGAATATGCTTTTTTGTTATTAAAAGCACTATCTGGCGAATCATCACAAAGTTCCCCAAAGCCATTCTGGAACATTATGGCGGCTTCCTTAATTCCAAGCAGATAAGTTTGTTTAGCATCATTCATTCTTACAAAATATGTTGGTGATTCTTTTGTAAGTTTAGTTATCTCATTAACAATATTACGCAATTCTGATGCTTTATGCGTATCATATTTAGTAAGGGGTTGTGGTTTGTATGTAGGTACAAGATGGTTATATATATTATCTTCTGCTGCCATATAAACACCTCTTTTCCCCGGTATAACAATCCATTGTACTGCCGGTATATAAAAATTTTGTTAAACAATTCCGTCTATATAAATTAAAAAATGAGTTCCTTCTCTAAAAAAAACAATTAAAAATAACCATCTTATTTTAAGCCTGCTAATAATAATACTAATAGTATATCAACATTTATGCATTTTGTCGATTATTTTTTTATAATTTGTTACTATTAAGCCACGTCCGTTTCATAAAATTTCCAGCCGTCCTTTGTTTGCAGACGGACGCAGGG
>CAJTXH010000160.1 GCA_910580005.1 uncultured Lachnospiraceae bacterium
TGCTGAAAGCACTGCTAGTTACTATGAACAGCGTAGCTGTGAATAGTAACAATATTTAATAAAAAATGGTTAAATTCAAAAAAGATGTTGAAAAACTTACTAAATAAGAATAGAATAATTAACGTTGTGAATTATAATACCATCTGGGAATATTGTTATATACCATTACATATTTAGTTCCCGTTTTAGACGGAAGAAAGGAAGGAATATAATGAGCGGAGCAAAGGGCAAGATTGCAGTTTTGACTAGTGGCGGGGATGCGCCAGGAATGAACGCAGCCATCCGGGCTGTTGTACGTACAGGAATTGCAAGAGGTTACGAGGTTTATGGAGTAAGAAGGGGATATAATGGTATTCTTAAAAAAGAAATTAGCCTTATGTCATTTACAGATGTTTCTGAGAAACTCCAGCATGGTGGTACATTTTTGTTTACTGCAAGGAGCGCAGAATTTGGCGAAGATGCGGGAAAGCGTAAAGCAGCAGCGGTATGTAAGGAACTCGGAATAGATGCCCTTATCGTTATTGGTGGTGATGGTTCATTTACAGGAGCTAAGAACCTTTCAAAGTACGGTGTAAATGTCATAGGAATACCAGGCACTATTGACCTTGATATAGCTTATACTGAGTATACAATTGGTTTTGATACGGCTGTTAATACAGCTATGGAAGCTATTGACCGTCTGCGTGAAACATCTAACTCACATGAGAGGTGCAGCGTTGTTGAAGTTATGGGACGCTCTGCCGGATATATAGCACTATGGTGTGGTATTGCAAATGGTGCAGAACAGATTTTGCTTCCTGAAAAGTTTGATAATAATTATGACTTGTTAGTTGAACAGATTAAAAAGAACCGCAAGTCGGGGATGACACACCAGATTATAATTAATGCTGAAGGCATAGGCCATTCTTACAGGCTTGCTAAAGAAATTGAAAAGGCTACAGGTATTGAAACACGTGCTACAATACTTGGGCATTTACAGCGTGGCGGAAGCCCTACTGCGCGTGACAGGGTAACAGCATCAATAATGGGTGCGTATGCTGTTGATATGATAGACCAGGGAAAGCAGAACCGTCTTATTGGATATAAGAATGGACATGTATATGATATAGATATAGAAGAAGCATTTGAAATGCAGAAGGATATTGATAAATATGAATATGAAGTAGCAGGGATTCTGGGCACAAGGTGCAGCTACAACATATAATTTAAAGACAGGACATGCAGTGCCTGGAAGCACTGCTATTTTACTATGAAGCCGTAAGGCTGTATAGTAAAGATTTAAACAATATGACACCGTAAAATTTAATATATAAAAATGAACAGAGTAGGATGCCATGCGTTAAGTGCCAAAGGATGGGAAGTTGCCTTTGGACGAAAAGCTTAGTCTTGCGGTGTGGCAACCGCATCCGCTGTCAGAACAGGTGAAATAAGCACTCATTCCGGGATGTACTACTATGGGTGCTTATTTTTGCCATTTCCAGGATTGTTACTGGATTTCTGCTGTCTGTTCCATTCATTAAGAAAGGACATGAAGCTATGTTAGAATTAATTAAAACTGTATTTTCCAGTGATATTTCAAGGTACATACTTGTTTCACTGGCAATTCTTGTAATCTTTTGTGCACTGGCACAGAAAAAGAAAATTTCTGTAAGAAGTATTGCTTTAATGGGGCTTATGATATCACTCCATATAGTATTTGTAAGGTTTCTTGCCATACAGACATGGAATATAAAAATTAGTTTTGGCTTTCTGCCGCTTGTAATTACAGCAATTTTACTTGGACCTGTGGAAGCGGGGATAGTTGGGGCTGTGGCTGATTTTATTGGTGCAATTATTTTCCCTGTAGGGGCATATTTCCCAGGCATGACACTTACAGCACTGCTTACAGGCATTGTATGGGGCCTGTTCCTATATAAAAAGTTTTCTATTCCAAGGGTAATATGTGCTGCTGCTATTAATAACTTTTTATTTAGTATGCTGCTTAACGGATATTGGATATCAATATTGTATGGAAGCCCGTTTACTGGCATATTGCAGGTAAGAGTGCCGCAGGCGCTTCTTATGTTTATGGCACAGATAGTAGTAATACCAGTATTGCAGGAAGTTTTATTTAAGAGAATTAAACTAATATTTGATAATCCTGCAGTAAGTTAGAAATAATATAAGAAAAATAAGAGGACTGGCAGATATCCCGGATGCCAGTCCTTTTGATTAATGTAATGCCTGGTCTGCTGCTGGAAGTGAAAATATAAATTCTGTGCCAACGCCTTCTGTGCTTATTACATTTATATGTTCGCCATGTGCTTCTATAATTTCTTTAGTAATTGAAAGCCCAAGTCCAGTACCCTTTTTATCTTTGCCACGGGAAAGGTCTGTTTTATAGAACCTGTCCCAGACCTTTTTTATATTGTCTTTGGGTATTCCAATTCCGTGGTCTTTGACTGATATAAATGCCTTTGTATTGCGTTTGGTAGTATGGATTTCAATAACTGAGCTATTGTGGCTGAATTTAATCGCGTTGTCAAGCAGGTTTTGTATAACCTGTTCAATCTTGCTTATATCTGCTTTTACCATAAGGCTTTTTGCATCAAATGTAAGCTCTAAGGAAATCTGTTTTTCTGTGCATCTCTGTTCAAATGCTGCAGAGCAGCGTTTTATTTCATAGTTTATGTCAAATGCTGAAATATCCATTGGCACGCCGCCGTTTTCAAACTGTCCAAGCGTAAGCAGGCTGCTTGTAAGTTTTGCAAGCCTGTCAGTTTCAAAAAGTATAATATCAAGATATTTATTCTGTAGTTCTGGGGGAATAGTACCATCCAGCAGTGCCTGCGTATAGCCTTTAACAGAAGTAAGGGGTGAACGGAAGTCATGTGATACATTTGCAATGAATTTACTCTGGTAATTATCCATATCTGACATTTTATCAGCCATATATCTTATTGCTCCCGCAAGTTCTGAGTGTTCATTGTCTGCTATTCTTGCCATAGGGTAGCTAAACTGCCCTATGGCATACTTCTTTGCAGCTTTTGTCATTATTTTTACAGGCATTGCAGTCTGTACATATAAGTAAAACATTATAAACATGAGTATAGCAGCAAAAATAATAAAACACAGTATAACTGCATCTGTATACTGTACTGCCTGGCTGTGCAGTGGTTTAAGTTCCTTTGTGATTATTATATAGTACAATGTTTCCATTGATTCTGTTACAGGATAAATAACAGCAGTACATTTTCCAGGCAGCAGACCGTTTATATCTGTTTCAGGTATTGTCTGGCCTGAAAGGAAACTCTGGTCATAATTATTTATAAATTCCCCTTCGCAGTTATATAATTTATCAGAATCAATAATAACCATGCTGTCTGGTTTTGTAACAATAATGCGTGATTCTGTTATCTGCTGCATTGATGAAAAATAGTGCCTTAATGCAATAAATGTGCTCCCAGTTGTAAGATATGAGGCTGAAAGATAGTCTGTGGCAATCATGCTGGCTTCGTTGTAAAGCGAAGTTTTTGCCTTAGTTAAGATTTTTTCATATACAGCTGAAACCCCGTATGTGTTTAAAATTACCAAGGATGATGTTATAATAAATGCATATGACAATAAAAATTTAGTCCTTAGTGAAAATTTCATATACTAACCCCGTTTTCCATGATACTCAAATTTATATCCAATACCCCATACAGTTTTAATGTCCCAGTCAGGGTGGTTTTTGAACTTTTCACGCAGCCTTTTAATGTGTACATCAACTGTACGTGTATCACCAATATAGTCATAACTCCAGATATGGTCTAAAAGTTGTTCCCTTGTAAACACCTGGTTAGTGTGTGATGCAAGAAAATAAAGCAGTTCCAGTTCCTTTGGCGGCATTTCAATCCTGTTGCCATTATATGTTACAGAATAATCTGTCTGGTTTATAAACAGCCCAGGAAAAGATACAAATTCTTTAGGCAGCCCTTCATCTGATGATGCAGTTTTTTCTGTTGTAAAACGGCGCAATACTGCTTTGACCCTTGCAACCATTTCTTTTGGGTCAAAAGGTTTCATAATATAGTCGTCTGCACCAAGTTCAAGCCCCAGGACTTTATCAAATGTTTCACCTTTTGCAGAAAGCAGTATTACAGGAAGTGAAGAGGATTTTCTTATTTCCCTTAATACCTCATAACCATCAATAACTGGCAGCATTATATCAAGCAGTACAAGGTCAGGCATATATGATTTAACAGCTGAAAGCGCTGCTTCGCCGTCATTAGCAATTTTGGTATCAAAGCATTCCTTTGTAAGGTAAAGTGACACTAATTCTGCTATGTTTCCGTCATCATCTACAATTAATATTTTCTGTTTTTCCAGCATTAGTCTTCTCCAGTCTGAAATGTTTATTTAAATTCTGCTATAGTTACACCCATATCCCCTTCGCCAAACTCACCGAGACGGAAGGATTTAACATATTTTGTGCGTTTAAGGTGGCTGTGCACAGCATTGCGCAAAGCGCCTGTTCCACGCCCATGTATAATAGTTACCTGTGCCATATGTGCAAGATAGGCATCATCAAGATATTTAC
>CAJTXH010000161.1 GCA_910580005.1 uncultured Lachnospiraceae bacterium
AGCGCAAGCGTGCCCTGGAGTGGAATAATTTAGCCTGGACACGGAAACCCTGCGTCTGCCTGCCAACATAGGATAACTGGAAATTATATTATGTTCACTTTGACATATTTGTATATTTACTCTATAATAGATAAATACTAAATATATGGAGGTATATAAATGCCAAGTAAAAGGAAAAGCAATAAAAGGGCAAAGATGGAAAAAAGAAGGGTAAGACATAACCAAAATAAGAAAGAAGGAGTTAATATGACAGGGAACATAACTGAAACGGCAGATAAGGCAGCAGGGAATATGACAGAAACAGTTGATAGTACAATAGTGGTAACAGCAGCAGAAGAACCTGCTGTAATTGTGGAGGAAGAAAAAGTGGATAATAAGAAAACAGAAAATACAATTAATATAGAAAATACAAAGGAAACTGTCCATAAACTCTATATCCAGTATAACGATTTAGAATTTAGTGATGAACTTTTGTTTGAAGCAGCAGTAAATGCGTACTGCAATGAATCTGGAATGGACAAGTCTTCTGTTAATGCAGTTAATTTATATGTTAAGCCACAGGAGGGCAGGGCATATTATGTTATAAACAATGATGCAGAAAAGTCTGGTTCTATTGAGTTATAATAATATAGATAATGGTATTTGGGATGAAGTCCTGATATAAGGGGCTTCATTATTTGTGCTGCAAAAGATGTGGTATGGAGGCTTGGGATAATGTTTAAAAGAATACTGGAATATTGTGTAAGTATTTATTTTAAATATAAAGAGGTTATTCTTTATTTAGTCTTTGGGGGGCTTACAACACTTGTTAATATAGTTTCATATGCGGTATTTGTGCGTATCATCAATATGGGCACTGTTGCAGGCACTTCAGGGGCATGGCTTGTAAGTGTAATATTTGCTTATATCACTAATAAAATGTTTGTTTTTGAAAGCAAAACAGATACATTTGATTTACTAGTTAAGGAGTGTGTTTCATTTTTTGGGTGCAGGCTTACAACTGGCTTTATGGATGTTGCAATAATGTATTTTTCAGTTGATTTGCTGCATTTTAATGACATAGTTATGAAAATTATTTCAAATGTATTAGTTGTGATTTTAAATTATATATTCAGCAAGTTGTTTATTTTTAAAAAAGAAAAAGCTTAATTCTGGCAGGAGGGATTAGCATGGGATATGATTATCTTGTGGCAGGTGCAGGGCTTTTTGGCGCTGTTTTTGCGCATGAAGCAGATAAAGCAGGGAAAAAGTGCCTTGTTATTGATAAAAGGCCACATATAGCAGGAAACATATATACAGAGGATAATGGGGGAATCCAGGTGCACAAATATGGTGCACATATTTTCCACACATCTGATAAAAAAATATGGGATTATGTAAACCAGTTTTCGGAATTTAATAATTATATTAACTCACCAATAGCAGTCTATAATGATGAACTTTATAACCTTCCATTTAATATGAATACATTTAGTAAAATGTGGGGGATTAAAACGCCAGCAGAAGCACAGGAAATTATTGAACAGCAGATAAGCGGGCTGGATATTGGTGAGCCACAGAACCTTGAGGAGCAGGCTTTAAAGCTTGCAGGGCGTGATGTGTATGAAAAGCTTATCAAAGGCTATACACAGAAGCAGTGGGGGCGTGAATGTAAGGATTTGCCTGCATTTATTATAAAAAGGCTTCCGCTACGTTTTACTTATGATAATAATTATTTTAATGACAGATACCAGGGCATTCCTGTAGATGGCTATACATCTATTGTGGAAAAAATGCTTGCAGGTATCGAAACCAGGCTGTCAACAGATTATTTTGACATTAAGGATAATGTAGATGCAGGCAAAGTTATTTATACAGGAATGATTGACAGGTATTATGGGTATAAGCTTGGTGTGCTTGAATACCGCTCAGTGCGTTTTGAAACAGAGAGGCTGGAGTGCAGCAATTACCAGGGAAATGCTGTTGTGAATTATACTTCGGCAGATGTGCCATATACACGTATCATTGAGCATAAACACTTTAACTTTGGGCAGCAGCCGTTTACAATTATAAGCAGGGAATATTCATCAGAGTGGGAGAAGGGTGCAGAACCATACTATCCAGTAAATAATGAAAAGAATAACTCTCTTTATGCAGAATACAAGGCTTTGTCAGAAAACGAAAAGAATGTAATATTTGGCGGAAGGCTTGGCCAGTATAAATATTATGATATGGACAAAGTAATAGAAGCAGCACTTGCATTATGCAAAACAGAACTATGGTAAAATACAGTACCTGCCCATTGGCAAAAACCTGGGAAGCAGAAAACATGTAAAACAAGCCTGCCGCTTTTTAAGCGGCGGGCTTGTTTTATGAGGTTAAACTGCACCACGGTTTCCATACATTTTATCGTAATAGTCCTGGTAATCACCTTTAATAATATTTTCCCACCATTCCCTGTTGTCAAGATACCACTGTATAGTCTTTTTAATGCCTTCTTCAAATGGTGTTTCTGGAAGCCATCCAAGTTCATTGTGGATTTTTGAAGGGTCTATAGCATAGCGTCTGTCATGTCCAAGCCTGTCCGTTACATGTGTTATAAGTTTTTCGCTTTTTCCAAGACCTGCTATAACAGTTTTAACTACTTCCATATTAGTTTTTTCGTTGTGTCCGCCTATATTATAAACTTCACCTGGTGTTCCCTTGCGTATTATAAGGTCTATTGCAATACAGTGGTCTTTCACATAAAGCCAGTCACGCACATTCTCACCAGTGCCATATACGGGTACAGGCTTGTCATTAAGGACATTTGAAATAACAAGCGGGATAAGCTTCTCTGGGAAATGGTATGGCCCATAGTTATTTGAACATCTGGATATTGTACAAGGAAGCCCGTATGTGCGTGAATATGCCTGTACAAGAAGGTCAGCAGATGCTTTTGAAGCAGAGTAAGGGCTGCTTGTATGGAGTGGTGTTGTTTCTGTAAAGAAAAGGTCTGGCCTGTCAAGCGGAAGGTCTCCATAAACTTCATCAGTAGAAACCTGGTGGTAACGTTTGATGCCATACTGGCGGCATGCGTCAAGCAGGACACTTGTGCCAATAATATTAGTTTTAAGGAAAACTTCTGGTTCATTTATAGAACGGTCAACATGGCTTTCAGCAGCAAAATTTACAACTATGTCTGGTTTTTCTGTTTCAAATATTTTATAAACTGCTTCCCTGTCTGCAATATCAGTTTTAAAAAATTTAAAATTCTCACTGTCCATAATAGGTGCAAGTGTTTCCATATTGCCAGCATAGGTAAGCTTATCAATACAAAGAATTGTGTCATATGGATATTTTTCTGAAATATAATGGCAGAAATTGCCACCAATAAATCCAGCACCGCCTGTTACAATTATATTCATATCTGTTTATATCCTCCATTTTCTATAATTAGCCCTGAATAAAATATTAATACAGGATTTTTCCGTTTGCAACTTGTTTTAAATGCTTGCCATATGCAGATTTGCCATAAAGCTCTGCTGCTTCTGAAAGTTTTTCTTTTGGTATCCAGCCGTTTTTAAAGGCAATCTCTTCAATAGCTGATATTTTAATACCCTGGCGGTTTTCTATTACCCTTACAAATTCAGTAGCATCAGCAAGGGCATCAATTGTCCCGGTATCAAGCCATGCATAGCCACGGCCTAAAGTTATTACATTAAGCCTGCCTTCTTCAAGGTACATTCTGTTAAGGTCTGTAATTTCAAGCTCACCACGGCTGGAGGGCTTTACCTTTTTTGCCATTTCCACAACCCTGTTGTCATAAAAATAAAGGCCTGTAACACAATAATTTGACTTTGGATGTTCTGGTTTTTCTTCAATGGAAACAGCTTTGCCATTCTCATCAAATTCAACTATGCCAAAACGTTCCGGGTCATCAACATAGTAACCAAATATAGTAGCGCCGCTTTCTGCTGAAGCTGCTGCCCTAAGGTGCATTCTAAGACCGCTTCCATAAAATATATTATCGCCAAGTACCATTGCACATGAGTCACCAGCTATAAAATCTTCACCTATAATGAATGCCTGTGCAAGCCCGTCAGGTGAAGGCTGTATTTTATAACTTAAATTTATTCCAAAGTTACTTCCATCACCAAGAAGGCGTTCAAAGTTGCCAATATCAATGCTTGTAGATATTATAAGGATATCACGTATTCCTGCAAGCATAAGGGTTGAAAGCGGATAGTAAATCATTGGTTTATCATAAACTGGCAGTAGCTGCTTTGAAGTAACCATAGTAAGCGGGTACAGTCTTGTCCCTGAACCACCGGCAAGTATAATTCCCTTCATTTATTGTTCCTCCATTATATATATTATTAAAAATTAAATGCTGTTGCATGTGTTGCCATACACACTCTGGTATAAGACAGAAAATTTATATATAATCCTGTAATGCAATAGATGTACACCAGCAATAGTATAGCATATAGTAACAGTTTTTGCCAGTATTTATATAATATGTACCACGTCCGTTTCATAAAATTTCCAGCCGTCCTTT
>CAJTXH010000162.1 GCA_910580005.1 uncultured Lachnospiraceae bacterium
CCAGTGCTGAAAGCACTGCTAGTTACTATGAACAGCGTAGCTGTGAATAGTAACATTTAGTATCCCTTAACAGCCACTCCAGTTTGCTTTCCTTAATATCTAAACCGCACTTTTGTGACAGCCCAGACGTGCAAAAAGAAAACGAGCCACAATCTTCAAAGTAACAATTCCTTAACTTCTTTATAATCTAATACTGCTAAATTATAATTTCCCAGATTATTTACAAATCTTTCAATTCCACATCCAAACGCAACACTGTCAATAACATTAGAGCCATCAAAAATTACTATAACATCATGTGATGTGGCAAGCAAAGCTTTACAGCTATAGATTTATATATTTTATTTATTTTTTTCTCTTTGTTACACTAAATGTAATTGCAATTACAGATATTACTGCTATTACAATTATTGAGATAATTACAGCAGGTCTTATCTCCTCATCAACTACTGGTTTCTGAGAAGCCATGTCTGGAACTGCTGGTGTTTTGGCGTTTTCTTCTGGTGCTGGTGTATCTTCCGGTGCCGCAGTTTCCACCGGCTTAGGAGAAGCTGTTACTGCTGGCTTTGGCTTCTCCCCCTTTTTATAATTAAAACCACTTACTTTAAATGTAATTGAAATTTTATTTTCTGTCCCCTGTGGCACACACCTGCCATCCAGGCTTTCAAAACCTTCCCTGTCTTCATTAATTACAAGCAGGCAGCAGTTCCCGTCTGCATCCTTGTGTTTATCAATATATGGTTCATCATATTTTACAACTTCTGTGCCATTGATTTTAACTGACATATCCGAGAATTTAATTGCACCTGTATTTGGGATATCAGTTGAAACCTGCATCCTGCTAAAACTTGTTTCCCCCTGGAAATCAGCATCTGACAGGGAAACTGTATATTTCCCATTGCCCTTTATTACTACATCTTTAAATGTGCTTTTTATTTCCTGGTATTCTTCAGAACTGTAATCACCAATTGCAAGATGTTTCCACTTATCAGTGCCAGCGCTCTTTTTATGGTAATATGCCATACGGTATATATTTTTGCCTGAACCTGTCCTTACGCCAAGGGCAGCATGGTATTCACCATCAAGTTTTACAGAAGGCTTTGCATCTGCACTAGTGCCTCCTGCTGCCATTATCCCTGTAAATACAGCTGCTGCCATTACAATGCCTGGCATGGCTTTTAATCTTTTAGCTGTTCTTTTATTCATTATGTTAATCCCCATTTCTGTTTTTAATATTATTCAGCTTATGCCTGTACTCCCAAAGCCTCCCCTGTCATCCCCTTCAAGATTGCTTGTCTCCTCAAATACCAGCTCTGGCTGGTTCTTAAATATCCTGAACTGGCAAACCCTGTCATTTATATGTATTACTGTGTCACGCATGGCAATAACCGGCATCATCCACATATCATTGCCGCCGCAGTAAGAACTGTCTATAACCCCACAGCTGTTAGCCTGTATTATGCCAAAATTCTTATATGTACTGCTTCTTGGCACAATATGCGCCTCATACCCCTCTGGAAGCTTCACTGCAATGCCAAGGGGCACAAGCCCGTACTCACCCTGTTTAAGCTCTATGTCCTCTGATGCCCTTAAGTCTATCCAGTCAGATTTACCCTCTATATATTCAAGATGGGAAATCCTGTCTGTAAAATACTTGATTTTTAGTTTCTCCATAAATATATAATTCCCGCCTTTCGCTTATAGTTATAGTGTTTTTATATTCTAACATATATACGGATAATTTTCTACACCACATTACTTAAAAGACACGTCCGTTTCATAAATTGTTACTATTCACAGCTACACTGTTCATAGTAACCAGCAGTGCTTATCAGCACTGGAATGCACACATTTTGCAGAAAATCATGCAAAATGGCACTGTAAAACTCATATTTTTGACGAAAAAACGTGTCAAAAATCCTCGAATTTAACCTGCTGTGAATAGTAACCATAAATTTCCAGTTATCTTTTGTTTGCAGGTGGACGTAAACCTGCTGTTTACTGGCAAAAATATAAAAAGGTACATGGAATAATAATTTGATTTATTATTTCATGCACCTTGCTGTTTTTATTTTTTCTGTAAATATTAAACCTGCTACATACAGTATTTTATTTTACTTTTATACTTTTCCTGTGCCCTTGGCACAAATAATACCCGTTTCCTGGCTTTCACTTTACTGTAATCCCAAAATCTAAATCATCACTATCATGAGATACTTTTAATTTTTCATTTAAAGTACCTTTTATCTCTACAGATTTGTCAATAACCAAAAACAACAGGTTATTATTCATACTTATATCAATACCAGACAATGGATTAAGCATACATTTTAATTTAACAAGCTTGCTGTTATTGCTTATATCAAGGCTTTCCAGCTTATTATTGTTGCAATGTAATTCCAAAAGATTAATATTATTACTTAAATCAATATCTTCAATTTCATTACCTGCACAAAATAATATTTCAAGATTAATATTATTACTTGTGTCAGGTTTAAATCCTTTATTACTGCTACAATCCAGTTCTTTAAGATTTATATTTTTACTTAAATCAAGACTTGTAAGATTAGTGCTGGAACACTTCAGTACTTCAAGGTTTACATTATTGCTTACATCAAGTTTAAATATTTTATTAAGACTGCAATCTAGTTTTTTAAGATTAATGTTTTTGCTTATATCCAAATCTGTAAGATTATTATTAGAGAATTTTAATACTTCCAGTTTAACATTTTTACTTATATCAGGTTTAAATCCTTTATTACCGCTGCAATCTAATTTTTTAAGATTAATATTTTGGCTTATATCAAGGTCTTTAAGCTGCATGTCAGCGCAATACAATTCTTTAAGGTTTGTATTGTGGCTTATATCTACTTTTAAACCGTTATTCCAAGAACAGTTCAGTATTTCAAGATTAACATTTTTGCTTACATCAAGTTTAAATTTTATAGGCTTACCATCATCATACATGTTTCTACAATCTAATTCTTTAAGATTAGTATTTTTACTAATATCAAGGTTTTCAAAAGCATTACAATCACAGTCTAATACCTCAAGCTTAATATTATTACTTAAATCAGGCGCTGTTTTAATTCCGTTTTCACTAAAATCTAATTTTTTAAGATTAATGTTTTTGCTTATATCTAATGCCAATCCATAATTATCATGGCAGTCCAGTTCTTCAAGATTAATATTATGGCTTAAATCGATGCTTCGCACACCAGTATTCCAGAAACGCAATACCTTTAGCTTAGTATTATTACTTAAATCAAGGCTTGACAGACTGGTATTATTACTACAATCCAGTTCTATAAGATTTATATTATTACTTACGTCAATTTCCGAAGGATTGCAAACCAGTTTTTTTAGGTTTATATTTTTACTTACATCATCTATTCTATCGCAGAATAGTTCTTCCAGTTTAATATTTCCGGTCACATCAAGAGAAAACCTATTTTCTGAAACATCCAGATATTTTAATTCTGGAAGTCCAGAAAATGAAATCCTGCCGCCTGCATCACAGTCTCTCCAGTTTAACCCAATTAACCTTCCTGTTTCTATATCCCATGTATACTGTTCATCATTTAAATTATCAGACACTTTTGTTATATAACCTTCTTCCGCTGCCCATTCTTTCTGTTCTGCAATAAGTTTATTTAATTCTTCCACATCACTTTTATTCATTTTTTCCGGTTCTATTTCTGGTCTTTTAGTTGGTTCTGGTGTTTCTGCTGGCACAACAGATGGTGTTACATCTGGTTCTGGTGCAGCTGTAATTTCTGGTGTTGCAGTAACTTCTGGCGTTTTTGTTGGTTTAGATATTGGTATGTAAACCGGATAGTATGTTTGTGTTGCTATTGGTGTGGCAGATGGTACTATTGTAGCTTCTGGTGTTTCTGTTGGTTTTGGCGTTGCTGTAGCTTCTGGTGTTTCTGTTACTTTTGGCGTTGCTGCAGCTTCTGGTGTTTCTGCTGGTGTTGGCATTACGGTAGCTGTTACTGTAACTTCTGGCGTTTCTGTTACTTTTGGCATCTCTGTAGCCTGGGCTGTTTCTTCTGGTACTTCTGTTGCCATTTCCTTTTTGCTTTTAACAGTTACTTCCGTTTTAAATTCTTTTTTATAAAACTTTTTTGCCTTTTTACTTTTAGCATACCTGACAGTAACTTTAATTTTGCATTTTCCTTTTTTTATTGCTGTCACTATCCCTTTTTTGTTTACAGTGGCAATTTTTTTGTTATAGCTTTTAAACCTTTTAGATTTAATAAAAGCTCCTTTAACCTTAATTGCCTTTTTTTCTCCCTGCGTAATAGTAATGCTTTTTGTTACTGCTGGCTTTCCTGATGCTATAACTGGCATATTATTTAATGGCATAAGGCATAATGATAATATTATAGCAGTAACCTTTTTGGTAAATTTCATTTCTAATCCTCCTTTTGTTTTTAACAATAAATTTCCAGACCATTATACCCCCCCAGACCGTCTGAAAACTTGATTTTTAAGCATAAAAAGAAC
>CAJTXH010000163.1 GCA_910580005.1 uncultured Lachnospiraceae bacterium
TGCAGACGGAAAAGCATATCCAGACGACCAGTATGGTTATGATACATGGCAAATGTATGATTTTATAAGGGCACTTGGTTTTGCAGTACCCGGAGAAGAGAAAATACAAGCTGCAGAGGAAGGGGATATTCCAGACAGCACAATGGAAGATGGCATTACAGACAGTTTCCAGCTTCCTGATGTACCAGAAAATACACAGGGCAGCCGTTACCATTTCCAGGTAAACCTGGGCGGAATGCTAGATATACTGTCAAACCATTTATATAAAAGCCCTGATGTATTTATAAGGGAGCTTTTACAGAATGGTGTTGATGCCATTACAATGCGCCAGAAAAAGCAGCCTGGATGGAATGGCGGTGTTATTACAATTAATATTGTGCCAGGTAAAAGGATGGAATTTCATGATAATGGTTCAGGGCTTAATGAAGAAGAAATACACCATTTTCTTGCTGTAATAGGACAGTCATCAAAAACACAGCTTGTAAACGGGCAAATACCAGAGGATTATATTGGAAGGTTTGGTATCGGTCTTTTATCATGTTTTATGGTATCAGATTCTATAGTTGTGCATACAGTGCCAGCAGACGGCAGCCAGGCACATGTGTGGACAGGGCTTCCGGATGGTACTTATACATTAGATAAGCTTGATATGGATTATCTTGCATATAAAGCAGAGGGATTTACAGGAACAACAGTTATACTTAAGGCAAAAAAAGGCAGTGAACATTATTTCCAGAAAGAAAAAGTTGCGGAACTTGCCAGGTATTACGGGCTTGCACTTCCAGTACCTGTTTATTTATCTGGAAATCCTGAAAGGCTTAACAATGTGCCTGCTGACTTTTCAGGCATAAGCAGAAGCCAGCTTTTATCATTTGGGGACTGGCTTTTTGGTGAAGAGTTTATGGATGCAATACCTGTACAGACCCCTCATCTTAGTGGTGTTGCATATATTTTGTCTTACCGTACAGACCCGTCAGTTAAAAACGGGCACCGTATATATTTAAAGCAGATGCTTCTGACAGAAGATGGAAATACGCTGCTGCCTCCATGGGCATTTTTTATGCGCTGTTTCTTAAATACAAGAAACCTGCGACCTACGGCATCGCGTGAAGATTTTTATGAAGACAGTGAGCTTGAAGAAGCAAGAAAGGAATTTGAAGACTGTATAAGGAAATACCTGGAGAAGATGGCACATGATGACCAGGAAAGCCTTTCTAATATTGTAAATGTACATGTACAGGCTATTAAATCAATGTCTGTGTGGGATAATGGGCTGTTCCGCCTGTTTATAGACTACCTGCCATTTGAAACAAGTGAAGGGATGCGCACAGGGCAGTATTTAAAACATGCTGGTGAGGCAGAGTGGATTAGTTCTATTCCAAGGTTTAAACAGTTAAGGCCTCTTTTTATGGCACAGGGCAGGATTCTGATATGTACAGGATATACAAGTGATGAAGAACTGGTAAGAAAACTTGCCAGTATGTTTTCGCTTCCTTTAGAACCATTCCATGAAGAAAGCATGAACCTTGTGCTGGAAGATTTAAATTTATTTGAAAGCCAGCGCACAGAGTTCCTGGAAACAGTTGCAAGCCAGGTTTTAAGGGAGTTTGACTGCAAGACAGAAATACGCCGTTTCCTGCCAATGGATTTGCCAGTGCTTTATTCAATGAGTGATGAGGTACAATTTTTAAGGCAGTTACAGTCAGCAAGGGAGAGTAGTAATAATATATTTTCTGATGCACTGTCTTCTTTAATTAACAGTGTAGAGGAAAAACCACTTGCCACGTTGTACTTAAACCTTAACAGCACGTTAATACAAAGGCTTTCGCAGATAACAGGCAGACCGCTGGTAAAAAGCATTGCCAGGGTGCTTTATGTGCAGGCGCTGCTTGCAGGGGGGCATCCATTAAGGAATGGAGAATTAAAAGTTTTAAACCAGGAGCTTTTAAACCTTATTGAGTATAACTTGTAGATATGAAGAAATATAAGGAAATTAAGAAGGATAAGGAATTATAAAAACAATACATAGGGGCTGTAAATTGAGATATAAAATTGATACAAGTGAGATTTTTAGGAAAATACATAATATAAATCCGGGTCCAGAACAGACAGCTGCATATATTGAAGAAATAAGAAAGGCAGATATGGCAGGTGACCCATATGCGATGTTAAGGCTGCGTAGCAGCATGGCAGTTTTTGTGCCTTTTTATGATGATGCAACAAAAGTTCTGCCATATTGTGCTGAATTTTTCCAGATAGCAGAGGAACATCCAGAGGCTGTAGCAGCATATGACAGTTTTACAGTAGCAAGAGAAGCAGCAACGCTTTCCATTATACTGCCACAGATAGAGCTTCCAGTATGTGAAAAAATGTTTGGAAAAATGGAAGAAGTGGCAGGCACTTTAAGGTGTGGTGCAATAAGACGCCTGCATATGATATGTACAGAATTTTATACATATATAGATTTGCAGAAAGCCCAGGAACATTATAGTATATTCAATAATGAAAAAATGGGCAGTTATTCTGCATGTAGTGCATGTGAGCAGCAGGTTAAAGTATGGTATACATTAAAAAAAGGTGATGCAAGGCTTGCACATGAAATGGCAAATAAGATATTTAATGGAAAGCTTGAATGCCATGATATACCTTGGCAGACATATGCAGTTTTTCTTGAGCACTATATGGATGAGGGCAGTCTTGACGGGCATGAGTCTTTTGTTAAGAAGTTAATGCAAGGAGGATGCAGGGATGTAAGTGACCTTGCAAATGCTGGTACAGTGCTGCGCTGTATGGCAGCAGTTAATATTGAAAAGGGGTTAAGGCTTTTAGCACAATACTGGCGCTGGACAGTTAATATGTGGAATGAACAGGCACTTTATTTCTTTTATAAAGGTGCATGGTGCTGTTGCCGCCAGGCAAATTTATGTGGCAAGGAAAGGACATTATATCCGCCACAGGGATTAAATGTTGGAATAAATACTACAAAGTTTTTTGAAGAGTGGTTTTACAACAAAGCCATACAGGCAGCAGAAAAGTTTGACAGGCGCAATGGTACAAATTTTTATATGGATGATTTAGGGCGTGCATAAATTATAAGTTTAAATTGTATTTAGGAGAGGAGAATAAAAATGGCATTAGGATATTTTGATGGTGAGGCAATGTCGACAATAATAAATATGCTTCCAGATGGGGAAGAAAAAATAACTGCACTTAAAGAATATATAAAAGATGCAGATGAAGCAGGTGAAGCATATTACCAGCTTGTCTGGCGTTATGAATATGCATACCAGGCATATTTTCATGGAGACCCTGTAAGTGCTATGCCAATAGCAGCAGAATATGCAGATATATACGAAAAAAACCCACACGCACTTGATAGTGTCCATGATAATGGCGGTCCAGAGTCCTATCTTATGATTACCCAGATGGGGCTTGACAATATTGTAGCACTTCCCCAGATTCCTATGGAACAGTGGGAAGAGGCAATGGATAATTTCCATGCCCTTGTTAAAAGGTTTAATACAGGGCACAGGGTCTACTGGTGGCAGCTGACACGCTTCTGGCAGTATATAGATAAGGAAAAAGCATTCCAGTATTTCCAGAGGTTCTGGAAAACAGGAAGGGACGGGCTGTCTGACTGCCGTGCCTGTGAACGTTCTTATGCTGTGCATATGTCGCTGCTTGTGGGTGACCGTAAAGCAGCAGATGAATATGCCAAACCATTGAAAGCAGGGCGTACAAATTTCTGTAATGATGCACCTAAACTTTTCAGATATTATTATCTTGAAGATGCACTTGACAGGGGAGATTTAAAAGAAGCTACAGTGTATGCAAACCAGCTTAATGTAAAAATGGAAAAGCGTATACATGATTTAAGCTTTTTTGGTGCAGTAATACGGTGCTTTGCATATACCAATATAGATAAGGCTGTTGAAAAACTCCAGAATGGAATGGAAATGGTACTGGGGCTGTGGGACCAGATTAAAGTTTATGACTTTTACAAAGGGGCATATGTGTGTTTTCATGAACTTGCAAAGGCTAAAGATACAGTTACACTGGACATGCCAGAAAAATTCCCACTTTACCAGGAAGATGGCAATTACAACTGTGGCAGGCTGGAACAATGGTTCTATGGGCAGGCATGTACAATAGGGAAGAAATTTGATGAGAGGAATAAAAGCAGTTATTTTAAAGATAATATGGGACTAGCATTATTGGAATTGCATCAATAATCCACATCCAGGACAAACGCATGAATGAATAAACTGTAAACACACATCTTGTACATGATGAACCCCATGAACATAAGATAATTTCCAGTTATCCTGTGTTTGTATAAAAATGAACGGTTTCTGTGACAGAGCCAGAATATTCCGTACAGGGGCACGCTTCCGCTACGATAACCCACGCAAC
>CAJTXH010000164.1 GCA_910580005.1 uncultured Lachnospiraceae bacterium
GGGTCACAGGTTCGAGCCCTGTAGGTCCCATTACAGCAGAAGCTGTAATTAATTAAATATGGCGGGATAGCTCAGTTGGCTAGAGCACACGGTTCATACCCGTGGTGTCATGGGTTCAAATCCCTTTCCCGCTACTAAATAACCCGGTAAGATTGTTGCCGGGTTTTTTTGTTTAATGTCCCAGAATATTAGTTAGAAATGAGGTGGATTTATGAGAGCTGGTACAGGTTATGATGTGCACAGGCTGGAAGAAGGCAGGAAACTTGTTCTTGGAGGGGTCTGTATACCATATGAAAAGGGGCTTCTTGGGCATTCGGATGCAGATGTATTGTTACATGCGGTCATGGACGCACTTCTTGGTGCAGCAGCACTTGGAGATATAGGAAGGCATTTTCCAGATAGTGATGATAAATATAAAGGCATATCAAGCCTTAAACTGCTTGGGTATGTGGGAAAGATGCTTGAAGATAAATGTTATATTATAGAAAACATAGATGCTACAATAATTGCACAAAAACCTAAAATAAGTGGGTATATAGATGAAATGTGTGCTAATATTGCAGGTGTGCTGGGACTGGAACAAGACCAGGTTAATATAAAAGCAACAACAGAAGAAGGGCTTGGGTTTACAGGGGCCTGTGAAGGCATAGCTTCACAGGCAGTATGTTCTATAAACTCTATGTTTGACTACAGCGTTGATGTTACAAGGCAGGCGGGGGATGCAAAAGGAAAGTGCCAGGGATGCAGCGGGTGCAGCAAATTATAATCCCCTGATGCGCCGCATTAGGGGATTAATGCCTGTCTGCCCCTGGGCGGAGAACTGCATTATCATGTATGGCAGTGCAAACCAGGAAATCACAAAGGAGCTGGCAGATAGCATAATTGGCGGGCTGGCTATGTTCTATGCAGATGACAGCAAACCTTTCAAGGACAAATATCACCATTTGCAGCAGTTATAATGATTGTTGCGTCAACTGTAGGTGTAAGCCCGGCAAGGATACTGAAACGTACAGCAGTACCAACTATTGTGGCAATTGTGCTTGTAATGGTTCTGGCAGTTGTACTGCTGCCTTATTAAACAACGTTATTTTTCTTTTGTTAGCATAAATCCTTTTTAGCTCCCCTGGAATACAGAAGTTCCAGGGGAGTTTCTTTTATATTTAATTATTTTTATTATTTAGTGAACCATATATAAAGTTATGACAATATATAAGTGTAAGGGTAATCCAAAGGAAATGACGTCATATACCGGAGGGGAATAATGAATATAACAGAACTGGAAAAATGCATTGAAAAATATGGAAATGACATTTATGCATTTTGTCTGCATCTGGCTTATAGCCAGCAGGAAGCAGAAGAGCTTTACCAGGACACATTCCTTAAAGCAATGGAGCTTCTTCATGGCATAGAAGCAGAAAATAACCCTAAAAGCTATCTTTTATCTATAACTATAAGACTATGGAAAAACCAGAAGAGAAAATATGCATGGCGCAAAAGGATAGCAGGGTTTAGCAGCCTGGAAGAAGAAACACAGGAAGCAGAACCTGGAAGCGGATATTCGCTTGAAGAGGAAGTGTTAAAGAAAGAACAGCTAAGGCAGTTACGGCAGGCAGTAAAGGAGCTGGATTATAAATACCGTATGCCAGTCTGCCTTTATTATATGGAAGAAATGCCAATAGCAGATATAGCTAAAATATTAAGGCTTCCAAAAGGTACTGTAAAAAGCAGGCTATATAAGGCGAGGGAAATTTTAAAAAAACAGCTTTCAGCAGAATAATAAAATATGGATATAGCAGTATAAAATATCTGCTGCATAAAGCCTTTTACTAACCAGGCACAGGTGTGCAGGAAGGAAGTATATTATGAATGGTAAAATAGATGATTTATTAAAAGAAGCCCTTATCCCGCCAGAAAAACCAGATGCACGGCTTAACCAGGAAATTTTAAGAAAAGCAGCGGAGGGCAGTAATATGAGAAAACCGTTTTTAAAAACTATACCAGTTGTAGCAGCAATAACAGTGGCAGTCATTGCAACAGGAAGCCTTACAGCATATGGTGCATGGAAATATCTTTCTACAGAACAGGTTATAGAAGAAACTGGAGATAAAAAGCTTGCAGATGCATTTAAAGAAAAGGGTGCAGTTAATATTAATGAAAGCCAGGAGTACGGAGATTATAAAATTACATTAATGGGTACTGTTTCAGGTGACAGGCTTAGCAATTACCTTGTTGAAGATGATGGCGTATTTCTTACAGACAGGACATATTCTGTTATTTCCATTGAAAAAAAAGATGGTTCACCTATGCCAGATACATCAGATGAAGACTATGAGAATAATTTTCTCGTTAGTCCTTTTATTAAAGGTGAAGACCCTAAATTTTTAAATATCTACTATATGGACGGGGGCTGTTCAAATTTTGTTAAAGATGGTGTTGAGTACTGCGTTGCAGACCATGATAACATAGAAGCATTTGCAGGCAGGGGTGTATACCTGGGGGTACTTGGCGATACATTCTATGACAGGGATGCTTATAACTTTGATAAAACAACAGGTGAGATAACACGTAATGAAAATTACAAAGGAATAAATGCACTTTTTGGACTGCCGCTTGACAAGTCTAAAGCAGATGAAGAAAAAGCAAAAAAACTGCTTGCTAAATGGAAAAATGGTTCTGACAGCAGTAATGACAGTGAAAATCCAGATAATGAAGAAGATACAAAGGCTAAAAATAATACAGTGGATGAAACAGACTGGAATAAGATAAAAAAGAACTGCACATTAATAAAAGGCTCTGTAAAGACATATCCAGCAAGCCAGTATGGTGAAATGTTATCATATTCATCAGGGGTTACAGATAAAAATGGCACAACAAAAGATAACTGGTTAATTGCAGTGGATGAGTATTTTAAAGAGGATGAATATGGAACAAAGGTAGCTGGCACTTTAGGTGACGGTGAAAATTCAGTTTATATAGTAATAAAGCGAAGCAGAAATGGTAAAATTACAGTTTCAAAGTACCAGGATTAAAAATATTATGATTAAAAATGCCGGAATTAAACCATAATAATTTATACAAATAAAACATGTAAAAATACAGCACCAATTAAAAGCTTAACAGCATTATTTTAATTGGTGCTGTACTAACATGCCATTATGATAATCTACAGTTTAATATCTTTCAGAAGCTTTGCAAATGGGCTTTCGTCTGTTGTTTCATTTGAAGGCTGTCCAGCCTTGTATTCATCTGGAATATCATATTCTTCATCACTATTATCAGGCTCATCTTCAGCCAGGGCTTTAATACTTAATGAAATTCTGTCACCTTCTATTCCAATAATTTTAGCCTTAACGGTGCTTCCAAGTTTCAGCACTTCCTTAGGCGATTTAATGAACTTATTAGTTATCTGTGAAATATGGCAAAGCCCTGTGAGTCCTCCGCCTATATTTATAAATGCGCCATAAGACTCAATTCTTTCAACAGTGCCTTCAGCTATAGAACCTGTTTCCAGGCGTCCGGCCTGTTGTTTCTTTTCAGCAAGCGCACGCTCTTTTTCTATTGCTTTAGCAGAAAGTACAAGTTTGTGTGTATTTGGTTCAACAGTTATAATTACAGCATCAACAGTCATGCCAACATAGCTTTCCGTATCTTCTACATACTGTAGGGCAAGCTGGGAGGCTGGTATAAAGGCACGTATTCCTTTGATATATCCTGTGACGCCAGAAGGAACAGCCTCATTTATTTTTACCTTGAAAACAGTACCATTTTTATAGTCCTGTTTTAATTCATCCCATATTAATATATCATTGGCTTCTTTTAAAGAAAGAATAACATTCCCGCCAGGGTTTTCAGGGTCAATAACCATTGCTTTAATATTATCACCAATATTAATATCCTTTTTAATTGAAAATGCAGGGTCATGGCTGCATTCTTCAAGCGGGATAATGCCCTCAGTATAATAATCCAGGTCAACAGTTATTTCTGTATCAGATATTCCTATTACATTCACATCAATTATATCACCCTCTTTTAAAACTTTAAAAGAACGTTCAAGTTCATTCTCAAAATCTTTCATAGACAAACCATTATCCATAATAATCCTCCTTTTGTATGGGTAAGTCCTGTTACCATTGTTTTTTCTAAAACTTAGTATACAGATAAATCCATAATGCTGCAAATGCGTGTCCGTTTAATATTGTCCAGTTAAATTTAGGATAAGTTTTAATGCAATTATATTGTACACGCTAGCTGTCCAATGGTCAATATAGTGGATAACTGGGTAACAGTTCAGCCTTCAGTAAAATTCGAGGATTTTTGACAAGTTTTTCGTCAA
>CAJTXH010000165.1 GCA_910580005.1 uncultured Lachnospiraceae bacterium
TTCATTTGCAAGGAATTTTGGAAAGGAGGCCGCAATGTATGCTGGTTTCTGTAATGCCAGTGGGGATTATGTAGCAGTTATGGATGCTGATATGCAAGACCCTCCTTCACTTCTGCCACAGATGATGCAGATATTAACTTTTAAAAATTATGACAGTGTTGCAACAAGAAGGGCAGACAGAAAAGGTGAGCCGCCTGTAAGGTCATGGTTTGCCAGAAAGTTTTACCAGATTATCAATAAAATTTCTGATGCAGAAATTGTGGATGGCGCAAGGGATTTCCGTTTAATGAAAAAAGAAATGGCAGATGCAGTAGTATCAATGGGTGAATATAACAGGTTTTCTAAGGGGATTTTTGGCTGGATTGGGTTTAATACATACTGGCTTGCTTATGATAATGTTGAAAGAATTGCAGGAAAAACAAAATGGAATTTCTGGAAACTATTTAAATATGCACTGGATGGAATAATTAATTTCTCGCATATACCGCTTGATATTGCTTCATGGTCTGGTCTTGGAATGACACTGGTTTCTGTAATACTGCTGGTTCTTATTATAATACGCAGGCTTATATTTGGCGACCCGGTTGCAGGATGGGCTTCTACAATATGTATTATAATTTTTATTGGAGGAATGCAGCTTTTCTGCCTTGGTGTTATGGGGCAGTATATCGCCAAAACATATATGGAAACAAAGCACCGCCCACATTATATTATATCTGAAACAAATAAAGATGGAATTAAAAAATTCAAGTAAAATATTTACAGGAGGTACTCAGATAATATCTGTTGAGGCTGGCAGCTATAAGCTTAAATCTGCTATTGAAATGCCAAATAATACTACGCTCAGACTGGATAAGGAGGCTTACATTGAATGTAAAAGTGCAGTTATTCTAATAAAAATAAGAAAAAAGAATGTTCTACATATAGTTTAGTAAAAGGATATTAGTAAAAACAATAAATAATAAAAAATAGTAATTATATTTACTGGAAATAAGGAAAGGAAATGATTATGCAAAATTTTATAAAAAAAACCATAATGGCCGCCTGCCTTTTGTTAGCGCTGGCAGCAGGCGCAGTATGTGTAAATACTGGCAGCGTGGATGTATCAGCAGCAGCGAAGACGAAACTGTCTGCAAAGAGTCTTTCAGTTAAAACAGATTCGTCTAAAACACTTAAATTAAAGAATAATACTAAAAAAGCAGCATGGTCTGTCACATCAGGCAAAGAATGTATAAAGCTGTCTAATAAGACAAAAACAAGCGTAAAAATTACAGGGAAAAAAGCGGGAGTTGCAAAAGTACAGGCAAAGGCTGGCAATAAAAAATATATATGTAAGGTAACAGTTACAGAGTTAAAATATTCAAATGATGAGAATAAATTACTTTCACTTGTTAAGAAGGTCAATGCTAATGGCGGTAAAATGCCAGAAAAATTAAATAATGGTGCGTATACATGGAAAGACCACAAACTTACAAGTCTTATACTGGAGAAAGGTGTCTTTTCTGAAAGTGTAGAAATTTCTGGATTTAACAACCTGACAAGGATAACAATGATAAAGTCAAAAGGATTAAAAACACTGGATATTAAAAATTGTAACAACCTTGAATCAGTGTTTTGTGAGGAAAGCGGTTTAAATAAATTGACAATTTCTGGATGTGGAAAATTAACTAGTTTGTACTGTGCTAATAATAACCTTTCAGATTTAGATGTCAGCAGCTTTACAGAATTAGATTATCTTGCATGTCCTGGAAACCAGCTGACCCAGCTTGATGTTAATAACTGTACAAAATTAGACACACTGATGTGTGCTAATAATAAACTGGAAAGTCTGGTTATCAATAATGGTGAAACTCTGGGTTATCTGGACTGCGCAAATAACAGTCTGACAAATCTGGAAATCCACAATGCATTACCACTGGAATCATTATTCTGTCAAAACAATAAACTAACCAGTTTAAATCTTGATGAGTGTATAAATTTAGGTGAACTGGACTGCAGTAATAATAATCTGGAAGTTTTAGATATAAGTAAATGCATAAATCTTGATGTTACTGATGTTTATTATGATGAGGATTCTGTGAAGCTTATCGAATAGAAAATGCCAGGGCAGAAAGCACTGGTATGTTGTTATGAATAATATGCCTGTAAATAGTAAAGAATAGCAGTTACTATTTATGGGTAATGTTGGTTAAGAGAGAAAAGCAGGGAGCATAAGGAGGCAATTAATGAAAAAACTT
Source organism: uncultured Lachnospiraceae bacterium (assembly GCA_910580005.1). GTDB lineage: Bacteria > Bacillota > Clostridia > Lachnospirales > Lachnospiraceae > Butyribacter. Next base: position 2,238 of record CAJTXH010000165.1, read on the forward strand.
TTAAATGCAATTACAAGGTTGAAGAAGTACTGCATTACAGCAGTTGTAATATGTGCTGTACTTATAAGCGGAGGGGTTGTTACAGATGCAGTTTTGACAGGTGCTGGCACAGGGCTTTCAATTGGAGAGAGCGTATCTGCAAAAACAATTCATACTAAGGAAGAATTTACAATAGGAAAGGGAGATTCTTACAGTTTTATGGCTCTGTTTGGTGCAAAGAATGTGAAAGTATCTAAAAAGGGAATTATCACTTATTCTGTTAAAGATGGGTCAGTTATAGGAAAAAACATTGGAACTACAGTGCTTAAAGGTAAAAGGAAAATAAGTGATGATAGCTATGAGAAGTTTGAATTTACCATAAAAGTAGTAGAACCAGTCAAGATGGAGGTGTTGTCTTTTAAAGCAACTTCTAAAAAAATAAATTTTAAAGTAAAAAATAATAGTTCAAAAAGCATTACTATCATAGATAAATTTGCAATACCATATGTGGAGGAACCATGGGAGTATACGACCAGTACCAAGCTTTTGGGTGCAAAAAGCATTACAATTAAACCAGGTGCAACAAAGAAATTTAGTCTTAAAATAGAAAATGAATATCCTGGAACTCCAGTAGCGGCATATATTTCTGTACGTTATGACCAGGAAAAATATAGCTTGTATTATTCTAATAAAAATAAGAAAAAAGAATGTTCTACATATAGTTTAGTAAAAGGATATTAGTAAAAACAATAATATAATTGAGCAGAAGAATTTTATTAAAGAAATAAACTCCAAAGGTGGAAGTATACTTGCAGATTTAGAAGATGGAGCTTATGAAAGAACAGGAAAATGTAAATAAGTGGTTTATATCCCTTACATGTTTACAAAAGTTGAAAGGGAGATTTTTATGAAAATAAGAAAAAGAATACTAAGTGCTGTGACAGCACTCTCACTGTGCCTGTCATTAATGCCTGTAACAAATGTACCAGAAGATGTCCTGGGAGGTGTAAAAGTATCTGCGGGTGAGGTGACAGCTTTAACTCCAATAAAAGATGGTTCTCCTGAATTATTAGACAATTTGTGCCGCCAGGATTATGACACATATTCAAATATAGTAAATTCTGATATGTTTACAAAAGATGACGGAACTATCTGTATAGTAAATTATAGCTATCAACGGCTGATAATGGAGCAGTTTGATACAGACTATAATTTTATTAATAGCTACAATTCCTGTGGAACTGCCTATATTTGGTGGCTTTTATGCTGGAAATGATGGTTATTATGTTGTATCCGGACAAAAAAAACCTTTGGAAAACGACAGTGTAGAAGTAATGCGTGTTGTAAAATACAATAAAAATTTAGAACGTATTGGAATGGCTAATATTTATGGCGCAAACACAGTGGCTCCTTTTTCTGCCTCTGGTCTCCGTATGGATGAAAAAGATGGACGCCTCTATATACATACAGCACATACCATGTATCTTACACCTGATGGTCTTAACCACCAGGCTAATATAGATATAAATGGCAGTAGTTACAAGGTGGCATCTATTGCAAAAAATGCATTAAAAAACAAAACTAAACTTTCAAAGCTGGTTATTGGTTTTAATATAAAAAGTATTGGCAAGAATGCATTTAAAGGGTGTAAGAATTTAAAAAATATAGTAATCAAGTCCAAAAAACTTACTACAAAGAAAACAGTAAGTGGCGCATTTAAAGATATTAACAGCAAAGCAACTGTAAAAGTACCAAAAAGCAAAGTTAAAAAATATGGAAAACTGCTTAAAGCAAAAGGCGCAGGAAAGAACATAAAAGTTAAAAAGTAAAATTTGTCCAGTTTTGACAAGTATATACCTCTGTTATATCAAATTTTGAAGCAAAAACGCCGCAGTCCCTATAAATACCGGATTGCGGCGTTTTCTTTGTATAGCTTGGTGGTATCTTTTTCTGGACACTATCTGGCATATTCAGTTCACTGGTAACGATGGAATGTTACTATTCACAGTCAATTAAATTCGAGGATTTTTGACACGTTTTTTTCGTCAAAAATACGAGTTTTACAGTGCCATTTTGCACGTTTTTTGTGC
>CAJTXH010000166.1 GCA_910580005.1 uncultured Lachnospiraceae bacterium
ACCTACTGTCTGGATTTTCTGTAAAATACCTAGGTGGATTTTTCCACCAGTATATCTAAAGTATACCATATACTTTATACAAAAAAGTTTTATCAGGAAGATAGAACCAGGATGCGTCCACTATGTGCTAACAGTTTTATAATACAAAATTATAGTTTCTACAGATATCCAAAAAGGGCAGCAGGAATAACAAATTAAAACCCTTGTAGGATTTTTCCTACAAGGCAAGCAACAAACTTGTAGGATTTTTCCTACAAGGTATTCAAAATTACCAGTTACCTTGTAGGATTTTTCCTACAACTGTATAAAATTTCTGTAAACTACCTTGTAGGATTTTTCCTACACTTTATATAAAGTATACCATATACTTTATATACATTTATTAAATGAACTTGGCAGGCTGGTTCTTCTGGTGTCCTGCCCCTGGCGGAGTACCACCCTTATGCTGCTGCCACATATACCTGTAATATACTTCCAGTTGGCAGCAGCAATCTGTATAAGTCCATTCTGTATGTATATATTTATAAAAACGTACATTGTTCTTTTACAATTTTAAACGCATTTTTATTATACGCATTGACTTTATGCGTATTATGTATTACTATTAAGTATACAGGGAGGAAAATACTATGCCAATGAAACCAAGGGAAATGGAAAAACTAATCATTGCCAACGGGTGGGTATTCAAAAACCAGGAAGGTTCACATAAAAACTACATACACCCTGAGAAACCTGGCAAGGTTACAATACCATTCCATAACAAAGACCTTCCAAAAGGCACAGAAAATAATATCAGAAAACAGGCGGGGCTTAAATAACCCCGCACTTCCCCAATACAGGAGGTATAAATATGTTATCAGTATATCCAGCTTGTTTTTTCAAAGAAGAAAATGGTTATTCAGTTATTTTTCCCGATTTGGATTTAGCTACCTGTGGCGAAACCACAGAAGAAGCCATGTCCATGGCTGTAGATTGCCTGGCAGGGCGTCTGCACTGGCTCAAACAGGACGGTGCCAATATCCCAGAACCGTCACCAATTGATTCCATTAACCTGGCAAAAGTTTCAAAAGAACTGGAAATAGAACCAGAAGAGGCTTTCGTCAATATGGTTCCGGTAGATGTGGAGGCTTATGCAAAGGAACACTTTGACAAATCTGTAAGAAAAACCCTTACAATCCCAGCATGGCTCAATAATGCTGCCCTGGAAATGGACATAAATTTTTCACAGGTATTACAAGAGGCCCTGCTCGCAAAAGTACAGGCAAGATAATTTATAGAAAAACATACACACCCTCGGATTTTTGCAACATTGCATCTGTTTTCTCCAAAAAGCGAACGTTCGGTATTTATCGTGGAATTATACAGATGCCTGTCTCTTCCAACAGCCCATAAATCCCCTGCTGCCTGGCAGTTGGGTATATGCCGGAACCAGCTTTATTAAATTGTTTTGTAAACATTACCGAACGTTCGCTTATCCATGCAGGTATACCTGTTTATATGGCAGCAGGTATTTATCATATACAGGCTTTCTCCTGGTGCATATGTAAAAACTTGTTAATAAAATACTGCTGCCCTTTCCCCGTTACCAAAACTGTCTTAGTTATACGTATACTCCCGTCTGGATTTGTAATAGTCCTTTCCCTTATCTGGAACAGCCCCAGTTCCATGCTGCGCTGTGTTGGCATATTATAATCTGTCCCTTTCCTGCGTATAATATAACCCTCTTCCCTCAGATAAGCAAATAACCTTCTTTCCCCTGTATTAATCCCATTCTGGCGTAATATTTTTGCCAGCTCCCCTATCAATATACAACTGCCAGAAGCTGCTACTGCATCTGCAAAAACTTCTTTTGGCAGCAGTCTTTCAATAGCCTGGTTCTGCTCTGCAATAGTTTTTTGCGCTTCAATTACAGCAAGAGCCATAAGTTCTTTTCCTGTAGGTGTATTTTTAAATGTGATGCCCTTATACTTCTTTTCTATCTGTATAAAATACCGCCTTACTTCTTTGCCTTTACTATTACGTTCCAGCATTGCCATTTCTTTGGCTGTGTCAAGCTTGATTATATGGTCTTTTTTATTTTGCCCACCATGTATTTCGCTTTCCAATTTTGGAAAGCAAGTTTCATAATCTTCATTTTCTATAGCATCAATATCATTAAACCGCCTTTCAATCCATGTGGTATAATTACTTTTAACCTGTAATACCCTATACAATTCCGTACCATACACAACTTTCTCACCAGCGTCTGTTTCATAAACAGGCACTAATTCGTTTTCAATCATTTTTAACTGTTCCATATTCCATTTCCCCTTTCTCTGCCATATATGAACAAAGCTCCCCAAGCCTTGCTGTCACTTTCCTGATATCAAGATATACAGAATGTATTGATATTCCCCATATGCTGCTTATCTCTGTTATATCTTTCCCTCCTGTAATATATACCTCTTTCACTATATCCAGGGCCCGTTTTTGTATATGCTGGTTACTGCTGCCAGATATGTATTCCTCATACATGCTTAATGCTTTATAAATAAATGCAACTGCACTTTCTGTAACCTGGTGGCAGTACACACGTTCCTGCTGCCATTTGTCCCATACAAGTGCAATACTAGCATCTGGCATACATTCCAGGAAATGCAGGTTATCCAGCATCTGTTTTACTGCATCCTGCCATGTACTGGTACTGCCTGTAAATGCAGGTGTTCCAAAACACAATACTGCAAGTTCATTTATGGCTGTAGCAATATAGTGGTGTACCATGCTTTCTGATACATCCATCTTCAAAGCAACTGCCTTGTTATGCAGCGCATTTTTCATCATATACCTGTATACCAGGGCATTATGGCATCTCTTTGCCATCCCGTTGCCAGGAAAACACCGGCAGCAGTCTGCATGTGTTCTTACCAGGCACTCTGCCAGGGAATTTTTATTCCTGCCGCCAGCCCTGTAGTCTTCCATAATCCACCTTATAAGTTTTTTAACATGTTCCTGTTTCCCCTTGTCCATGCGGTATATAAGGAAACCTGCTGCCCTCCTGTCCTCTTTTTCCAGCTTTATTTCTGTTTTCCCACCCATTAAATCCTCAAGATAATATTTCCAGTCATAATCCATGTTACACCCCTCAAAGTAAAAACTCATTTTCCTCTATGTCTGCAAATTCTGAATAAATGTATTCATTGTACTGGTACCCGTCCCACATAAAACATTCAAGCACCTTCCTGTGAGGGCTGTGCAGTATCTTCCAGAACCCTTTCTGTGTCTTGTCATAAATACACTGCCTGCTGCATCCAAATATCCTTGCAGTCTGCATTACAGAGTTCTGCTGGTAATATATGCTCTGGATAACCATTTTTGTATCTGTATCAAGAATTGAAAGTGCCGCATCAAGTGCCTTTTTCAATTCCCTGTTATAAATGCTGCCTGCTGCCAGTTCTCCAATATCTGTACCATCCTGCAGCATATTGGAAAGCATGTCCTCCATACCACCAGGATAATACTGGCTGGTGACAACATTATTCATGTTATATATTGTCTTTTCCAGGTGCTCCAGTGACTTTTCCGAAATGCCCATTGCTGCAAGCATTTCATCCCTGGATGGGCACCTGCCTTTTTTGTATATGTACTGCTGCCTGTATTCTGCATATTTTCTTATACGTCCCTTTAAGTAAACTGGCATCCTTACACATGAGCTGCAGTTCTCGCTGTACCTGATAATAGCAGCCCTGACATACCACCTTGCAAAAGACAGGAACTTTGTCCCCTTGCTGGCATCATATTTCATGGCAGCAGACAGCAGCCCGATAAAACCCTCCTGCTCATAATCATCAAAAGAAACATCCCTGCCAGTAATGCCACAAAGTCTTTTTACCTGCTGCCTGATAAACGGACGGTTCTGTATGCAAAGCTTTTCACGGTTAGCAGAAACATCAATACCCTGCTGTATCTGCTCAATAATTTTTTCATTAGACATATCAAGGCATCCCCCTTATAATGGATTTATCAATACAGCATATGATAGATAAAACCTTTACAGAAAGCCTGCCTGTTACAGCAGACAGGCTTTTAAGTGATACATACAGATGAAAGTTGCTGCAACTGTATCTTACCTTGAAATACAATATTATAAAACAATTAATACACGCCCAGGATGTCCTGCCGTCCCATTACCCCGAAAAACTTTTTTATATAAAGTATATGGTATACTTTATATATACTGGTGGAAAAATCCACCTAGGTATTTTACAGAAAATCCAGACAGTAGGT
>CAJTXH010000167.1 GCA_910580005.1 uncultured Lachnospiraceae bacterium
GTAAACAGCAGGTTTCCCATTCCCAGCTGGGTACGGAAACCCTGCGTCCGTCTGCCAGTTTTTCCCCTGGTCAGCCCTTTTTTAAAAGATGCAATTTATCTGCAACTACTGAGAGTCTTCTCCCCATAGGAAATTCATAAAGTTCATGCCTGTTCAGCCCTTGTAATTTAATTACAAGTATAAAATACACAAAGACTGCTGCTGCTACTGCTGGAAGTATTGCAACATAGATTTTATGTGTCAGCATAAATAATAAGTAATATATCACAAAAGTTACAATTCCCATTATAAATGAAGCTATAAGCGGCACGCAAAAAGTCCTTGTCACTTCCTGTTCATATCCCAGGTATTTTTTCAGTGACATCCCATTCAATATACATACAAGCACAGGGTATGTTACATTACCTGCCACAAGTGCGAATACACCCATATCTGTCCACAAAAGAAGCCCTGCCACTATCCCTATATGGACTACAAGCGATATAAGTGAGTGTATAACAGGCAGTCCCATTTTATCTATACTCTGCAATACACCATTTGTAACAGTAGAAAGCGCATAAAAAATTATACATACTGAACCTGTTATAAGCATAAGCCCACCTGTCTTATAATCAGAAGATGGGAACAAAAGCCTTATTACAGGCTCTGCAAGCACTGAAAGCCCCATTGCTGAAGGAAAAGCTATAATCATATTAAATTTGACTGCCATTGATACTTTATCTTTTACACTTCCCGTTTCACCTGATGCAAATGATGTTACAAGGCTTGGTATCATTGAAGAAGCTATTGCAGTAGACACAGCTACAGGTACATTTACAAGAAGCCTGTACTTTGTGCTGTATATTCCCTGCATTGTACTTACCACCTTGTCTGGAATCCCCTTCATGCCCATAACACCATTAAAAAGAGTTACATCTACAATACCGCTTAACTGGTAAACTGTCTGGCTTAATATAATAGGTATAACTGTAATTGCAATTATTTTTAATGACTGCGTAGAAGAAATAGTCCTGGCTGTCCTGTCACGGCTTTCCTGCTTTTTCATAACAGGCCTGTAACCCATATATATAAACACCAGGATTACAAACGCAACAGCTGCACCTGCACATGTACCAAGCGTACCACCTGCTGCGCCCCACGCCGGAAGCTTGCCAGACGCACTGTGGGCACGCATAAAAAAATATGCAGCAGTTACGCTTACAAACGCATTTACCACCTGTTCAAATATCTGTGAAACTGCTGTAGGCAGCATTGTTTTCCTGCCCTGGAAAAGCCCCCTTAATGTACCCATTATAGCTACTATAAATATAGTTGGTGCAAGTATTTTTAATGGTATTGACACACCATTGTATTTAGAGAAGAACTGGCGCTCAAGCCAGTCTGCCCCAAAATATACAAAAAGTGCTGCACTTCCGCCGGTTATTACAGATACAAGCATTGAATACCTGAAAATTTTATAAGCATTTTTATACCTTTTCTGGGCACATCTGGCAGACACCATCTTAGATACCGCCATAGGCATTCCATAAGAAGATATTATAAGAAGAATATTATAAATCTCATATGCCGCTGAATATATACCATTGCCCTCATCACCAATTATATTTGCCATAGGAATACGGTAAATCATGCCGATTACCCGTACCATTATAGAAGCTATGGCAAGAATACTGCCTTGTTTAAGGAATCCGCCTGTGGTGTTTTCCTTTGAAGAACCCATCCCGCTGTCCTCCTTCTAATCCCTTGTTATCCCAAGTGCATTTAATATTTCCTCCTGCCTGCACTCCATTGCCTTCCTGTCACTATCCGTCATATGGTCATATCCCATAAGGTGCAGCATACTGTGCGCTGTAAGGAAACATACTTCCCTTTTTAACGAATGCCCATACTGTTTTGCTTGTGCAGCAGCACGTTCAAGCGATATAACAATATCGCCAAGAAGAAGCTCCCCGCTTTCAGGGTTAAAATATAATGCCAGTGCCACGTCACTTTCAAGCATTGAAAAATCTGCTGGCGGACTGTATTCTGCCATTGGAAACGAAAGGACATCTGTAGGCACATCAAGCCCCCTGAAATCCCTGTTTAACACACGTATCCCATTATCATCAGCCAATGTAATATTTACCTCACATTCATATGGGCAGTTTTCAAATTCCAAAGATTTTAATACTACTTTTTTTAATATTTTTCCATAATCAAAATCCAGCTCAAAATCTGTTTCCTTCTCCATTAGTATTGTCATTCCACAACCAAGCCTTTCCTATAAATAATGTTCTTCCCTGGTTTCTTCCTTAAAAGCATTATTAATATAAAAATCCATAAGCTTTTCTATATGCTCTTTGTCAATCCCTGAATTATCAAAGCTTCCCTTTGCAAGCCTTGAATTAAATACGCTTCTAACAAGCTTTTCATCTGGTATCCCTTCCCTTTTGCCTGTCTTACAAAAATATTCATCCATTGAAATAATGCTGTCACTAAGCATTATAAGCGCTGCTTCTGGCGAATGTGGCTTTTCAGGAACTTCCACCTGCTGTTTTATTATATCTGCAAGTTGTATAGGAAAAGCAAACTCCTTTATTATCCGGCTGCATGCTTCTTTATAATCCCCATTTCCATAAATCCTGCCTGCCTTATGGTAAAAGCCGCCCGCCCTTGCAAGGTTTTTGCTGTATCCTGCAAATTCTGCTGCCATGCCTGACAGGTTTCCTGTCCGCAGGGAATGTTTATATAAACTTTCTGAATACTTTTTAATCCTCTGCATAAGTTCATGGTCTGTACTGGCAAGTGCAAACAGGGCTTTCTTGTTTCCTGCGCTTTTCTTTCTAAGACGGTATGTAACCCATGAGATAGTTAAAAGGGCTATATCACCCAGAACACATCTAAACAGAAAGCCCCTGTTATCCCATGTTTCTTTTAAACTGCCATTAAGGACTATTGCAATAACAAGTGTTAATGAAATAAAAATAACTGCTGCATATATAAAAAGCCTTTGTTTCTTAATTTCTGATACAACAAGTGCAAGCAATATTCCAAGTACCGCATAAAATATTATAATTTTTGTATCTTCTGCGGCACCCGCTGAAATTACCAGATATTGCAACATAAGCAGCAAATGGCATGACACTGCATGTCCCATGCCTTCCCTGGCGGCTGCTACTGCTACTGCTGCCATCCATATAGTCCCAGTATCACAAATGCCTGTAAATGCTACAAGCAGGTTTGACACTGCAAAACTGGCAAGAAAGACCTGCTGCGATAATATAGACTTTACCATCCTGCTGCCCCTCATGCCATAATAATATACAAATACCATTATGCCTGTTATTGAAATTGTAATATTCCTTAGTATATCAATAAAACCCATGCCGCATAAGCAGCAGCCAATAATTGTACCAGCTATTACTTCCGCATAAATACACAGCCTGAATACCATATTTCTCCTGCGGCTCTTTATCTTTCCCATATCAGTACCACTTACTTATTCCTTCTCTTCTTCTGCCTGTTTTCTGTTTCCTTGGCGTCCTTTGCCTCTTTCCGCCTCTGCTGCCTTTTCTCGTAATCATCATAAGCAGTTACAATCTGCTGTACAAGCGGATGTCTCACAACATCCTTGTTTGTAAGGCGTGAAACACCTATGTCCTCTACTTTGCCAAGAACTGCAAGTGCATGTTCAAGCCCGGATATAGCATCAGCAGGCAAATCTTTTTGTGTAAGGTCTCCTGTAACAATTACCTTTGAACCAAAGCCAATCCTCGTAAGGAACATTTTCATCTGTGCAGGTGTTGTATTCTGCGCTTCGTCAAGAATTATAAATGAATTGTCAAGCGTACGCCCTCTCATATACGCAAGCGGCGCAACCTCTATAAGCCCTTTCTCCACATTGCGCAGGTAGCTGTCGGCCCCCATAATCTGGTAAAGGGCATCATAAAGCGGCCTTAAATATGGGTCAACCTTGCTTTGCAGGTCGCCAGGCAGAAAACCAAGCTTCTCGCCAGCTTCTATTGCTGGCCTTGTAAGAATAATCCTGCCCACATCATCACGCCTGAAGGCTTCTATTGCCATAGCCATTGCAAGGTAAGTCTTGCCTGTTCCAGCAGGGCCTATGCCAAATACTATCATTTTCCTGCGTATCAAATCAATATATTCCTTCTGGCCTGCCGTCTTAGGTTTTACAGGCTTTCCCTGGACTGTACGGCATACAA
>CAJTXH010000168.1 GCA_910580005.1 uncultured Lachnospiraceae bacterium
GCAGCCCAGTTGCTTTTTATGGTATGCATATACATGAAAACGGGGATTGTACCCTTCCATTTGATAAAACAGGAGAGCACTACAACCCATCTTCCGCCCAACATCCTGAACACGCAGGCGACCTTCCACCACTGTTGGGAAATTATGGCTATGCTTATACAGTTTTTTACACTGACCGTTTTAATATAGATGAAATTATAGGACGTTCCATTATTATACACAGCCACCCTGACGATTTTACAAGCCAGCCGTCTGGCAATTCAGGGGCTAAAGCCGGATGCGGTGTTATTAAACAAACTGGTACATGCAGCCCTTGTTAAATATATGTTAAACACTCTTTAAAAACTTATTATGTAACAAAAAAATTATATAAGTTTAGCAGGGATAAAACAAAATTGCTTTATAATAATAAATTATATAAGTTTTGTTTTATCCCATATAGTATTTGGAAAATGCTTTCTGACATATATGCGTGACGGTTATTGCCCAGTCTTTTTTTCGCACAGGCAGCATGAATAATTTTCTGGAAATACCATAAGGCTGGAAATATTTATAACTGTAGTTTTCTACCTTTCTATATATAAGAATTATTGTACTCTGGATTTTTTAATTCCATTGATACCATAATAATTGATGCTGTTCCTGCCATGCAGTCAGCAACAGGCCCTGCATACATTATTCCGTCAATTCCCATTACAAGCGGAAGCAAAATAAGCAGTGGAAGCAAAAATATTATCTGTCTTGTCAGAGAAAGGAATATTCCCCTTTCAGGTTTCCCTATTGAAGTAAAAAAATTTGATGATATTGGCTGCATAAAATTTATAAATGTAAAAAATAAAAATATCCTGAAATAATTAATAGCAAACTTGAAATATTCTTCACTTCCATCACCAAATGCTGCTATTATATTTTTTGGAAAAATCTGGAACATTATAAATGCAATTACAGATAAAATGCCACCATAAAATATAGCCCTCATATATACTTTTTTAACTCTGGCATATTTCTTTGCACCATAATTAAAACTAGCAATAGGCTGCAATCCTTGTGAAATGCCTATTAAAAATGAAAAAAACACTTGGTTTACTTTAGTTATAATTCCTACACATGCTATAGGGACTGCTTCTCCATACACAGATAATGAGCCGTAATATTTTAATGACTTGTTCATTACAATTTGTACCACCATCATTGCAACCTGGTTACTAAATGGCGATGCTCCCAGTGATAAAATTTTAGAAATATATTTTCCCTGTGGTTTTAAATGCTTTAATTCTAACTTTACAGTTTTATAATGGAAAATATAATTAACTGCTATTAATGCTGAAATAACTTGTCCAATTATAGTTGCAAGGGCGGCTCCTGCCATACCCATTTTAAAGCCAAATACAAATATTGCATCAAGTATTGTATTAATAACTGCCCCTGCCATATTGCAGACCATAGTCATTGCGGGGCTTCCGTCGGCCCTTATCAGATGTCCGCCGCCTGTTGCAAATATAAGGAACGGAAACCCTATAGATGTAATCCTTGTATATGTCATTGCATAACCTATTACATCAGAAGGCGAACCAAAGAATGTTAATAATGGCTTCATAAATATTTGTGTAAATATACATAATAAAGTTCCAAGCACAAAAAGCATAACGGCTGAATTTCCAATATAATATGACGCATTTTTTTTGTCACCTGCACCCATTGAAAGGTTAAATGCTGATGCCCCTCCTATTCCAAAAAGCAGCGCTATTGCAATACACGTAATTGAAAGAGGAAATGCTATATTAGTAGCAGCATTTCCAAGGTTTCCAACACTTCTCCCTATAAAAAACTGGTCAACAATATTATAAAGGGCACTTACGAGCATTGCAATAATGCTTGGCACAGCAAATTTTATTAAAAGATTATTAACAGGCTGTATACCTAATAGGTTATCTGTATTGTTTCTTATATTTTTTTGTTTATCTATATATTGCACTTTAATCCTCATTTCTGCACTGCCTTTAATATAACATATAACAACTATAAACATCACGCAGCATTTGTGCAAGGCAGCACACAGGCACAAATGCCAGACCTTATTAATACAAAAGTAATTAAAGAGCTTCCAGAATATGTTTGAAAATTGCCTTATGCCAGATGTATAACACACCTATCAGGAGATTTATGCGTATGACTGGATGAACTTCCAAATACGCTCTGGCATATTGGCGTATTGTCTCTTAATTATAATTAAAGTATACATATTTTTTAAATAAAATTCAAATATTTTCTAAAACAGCACAGCGTCTTATATGAAATGATAAAGTTAAATTTTCAGCCTTTAGGGAATTTTTGGAACAAACACAGGAATTAATACCTGCAGCTGCCAATTTTAAAGGCTACAGGATTATTGTAGCTGATGGTGTTAAGGGGAATTGCCTGATACTCCTGAAATAATGAAAAAATATAAATTATCTAAAACAAGTATTGTATCCAATATTTCATGCAGTTGCTTCATTTTATGTTTTAAATTGAAAATTTATTGATGCAGGATTTGAAATGTCACCAGCTAATGAAAGGAAGGTGACAATAAAATTAATTGGTAACCATTTATCTTGAAATGATATATTTCTTAGTATAAAAGAAAATTCCATTAAACAAGAATTTTATAGCGTTTTGATAAAATATAATCTTATAATGCAGTACACAAATGAAGCAGAAACAGTTGTATATTGGTGTAAAAAAACAGAAAAATTAGATTATAAATGTAATGTCTGGAAAGCAGTGTGAATAATAATAATACCTCAAATACCAGTTATATTGTTTTCAAAGAAAAATAAATTATCAAACATAATAATATGCTTCGCTTAAGTTAATGACATTGAGCTAAATTACCCCTGTACGGAATATTCTGGCTTTTGTGTATAAACCGTCCGTTTTATATAAACACATGATAACTGGAAATTATCTTAATTTATGGGTTTCGTGTATATCAAAATCTGGTTTGTTTATAATTTGTTGATTCGTGCGTTTGCCCTGTGTAAAAGGAAATTTAAACTTGTATATCTTAAATTAGTGTTATATAATAAATTTTAAAAGAGTAAATAAATACCAGTTAGCCAAATGATATTATCAATTTGTTCTGCTTCCTGCCGCTGGCAAAACAGCCTCACAGCCACATAAGGTTAAAAACAGCCAGAGCGGCATGATGCGTATGGAGGATATAATATGTCAATAAATTATAATATTACAGCAGGCCAGGTGCTTAGTATGCTTGGTTATGATAACCCTGAAAGCAGAAAATTCCTTGATGGAATTGAAAAAGAATATAATATAAAGCTTTCAGCAGTTTTACGTGATTTTTACGAGCCGGCATATGGCTGTCCGCTTTTATCAACGGCAGATATATGGACAGACAGGTTTTGCACTTTATATGAAGTAATAGAAGAACAGATTGAAGAATTTGAAGAGGAGTATAAAGATAACCCGGAAGAAGGGGTTGATGATGAATATTATAAATTTTCACAGTTTTTGGCAAAAATACCAAGGGAAGAGTGGCAGGGACATGTTACAAATTACCTGGAGATAGGCAGTGATTATGGTGCTGGTGTTGCCAGTTATGGAATATGTATAAATGACTTAGATAAAGAAGACCCTCCTGTTTATTATCTTAATGAAGATAATGAAATGACAGACTGGAGGCTTTTGTGCAATACATTATCAGAGTATTTTATGCTTGTATTATGTGACACGCTTTTATGCAAGCAATATAACACTGCAAGGGAAGCATTAAATAAAGATGGCTGGGACTATAATATATATAAGTCTGATGAAACAGAGAAAGCGGCTGGAAGAGTAGGAATAGATTTGTCTGCATTAAAACCACAGGTGCTTTCATGGGGCAAAACAACATGTGGTTATGATAAGGAAAGAAAAATGATAGTAGCAGCATGTGTTGATGATAATTGTGAATTACCTTTTATGGCAGCAGCTATTTCCAAAAAATAAAATGCATTAAGCATTCTCTTGGAATCTGCCTGGCATGGCATATAAAAGATATTGGAAAAGCAGCAAGGGGTGTTGGGGATTGGAACATAACAAATATATTACGCTGTAAGGATAAATAGTAGTTACTATTCACAGCTACGCTGTTCATAGTAACTAGCAGTGCTTTCAGCACTGAT
>CAJTXH010000169.1 GCA_910580005.1 uncultured Lachnospiraceae bacterium
TTTTGCACGTTTTTTGTGCAAAATGTGTACATAACCAGTGCTGAAAGCACTGCTATGTTACTATTTAGTCTTACGGCTTAATATATTATCTACACCCAGAAACAGCATGGATATAATTTTGTAATTTAAAAATTAAGAAAGGCATGGTAAAAATATGGAAATAAGCAGAGAAGATTTACTTTTATATGCTATTACTGACAGGACATGGCTTAATGGCAGGTCTTTGTCCTCACAGGTTGAAGAAGTTTTAAAAAATGGTGCAACTTTCTTACAACTGCGTGAAAAAAATTTATCTTATAGTGAACTTGTAAAAGAGGCAGTTAAAATAAAAGAAATTGCTGCCAGATATAACGTCCCTTTTGTTATAAATGATAATATTTATGCTGCCAGGGAAGCTGATGCTGATGGTGTGCATATCGGCCAGGGTGATGCCAGCTATTTAAAAGCAAGGGAAGTGTTAGGCAGTGGTAAAATTATTGGCATGACTGCACATAACCTTAATGAAGCACTTGCTGCACAGGAAGCAGGGGCAGATTATATTGGTACAGGAGCAGTCTTTCCTACATCAACTAAAAATAATACTGTTCCATTGCCGTTAGACAGGCTTAAGGAAATAACAGATAATATTAAAATACCTGTTGTTGCAATTGGAGGGATAAACCAAAGTAATATATTAAGCCTTAAAGGTTCAGGAATTGACGGGGCTGCTGTTATTTCTGCAATTTTTGCACAGGAAAATCCTGGGCTTGCCGCCGCAGAAATGCTTAATTTATGCAAGGAGGCTGTAAATGGATAAAAAATTATTTATATTTGATATGGACGGCACATTACTTGACTCTATGCAATTATGGCGTGATTTTGATAATAATTACCTTAAACGTTATAATATAACGCCTCCTGATAACCTGGATGAAATAGTAGCACCTCTTACACTTCCAGAATGTGCAGATTATTTTATAAGCCTTGGCATAGACAGGGACAGGGATTTTATTATTTCAGAAGTAATTTCTATTGTAAAAGATGAATATGAGAATAATATTCCCCTGAAACCTGGAATGGATAAACTATTAAAAGAATTATACTTGGAAGGGCATATTATCTGCCTTCTGACTACATCTGAAAAAGCATATGCCATTCCAGCCCTGGAAAGGCTTGGCATATACAATTATTTTAATGCAGTTTATACAAGTTCAGAATTAAATATGGATAAACGCACCCCTGGGATTTATAAAAGCATATGTGACAGATATAATATTTCCCCCCGGAATACAACTGTATATGAAGACACAGTTTTTGCAGTCCGTTCTGCAAAGGGTGCAGGATGCCACGTTATAGCAGTTTATGATGAAAATTCCGCTGTTTACTGGGATGAAATACAGCAAACAGCAGATGAAGTTTTTATGTATGCTTAGGTGCATTTATATTCCAGCAGTGGTCAACCGGTCCGTTTCCATGCCCTATTTTAAGCCCTGATTTTAATGCATAGGTTAAATAACCCTTTGCGTATGCTATTGCTGTTATAATATCCATGCCAGACGCAAGGTTACATGCTATTGCAGATGAAAGAGTACAGCCTGTGCCGTGTGTATTTGAAATATTAATTCTTTCACCCATAAACCAGACTGCATTTTCATTAACCTTTATGGTAATATTGCCAATATTATAATCCTGTCCTGGTTTAAAGCCATGTGACAGGGCTGTTTTATCTGTACAATAAAGAACGTCATCAGCGCTTCCCATATTATGGCCTCCTTTAACAAGAACATTAGCGCCGCTTTCCCTGCAAAGACATGATGCTGCAATAAGCATGTCATCCTTATTATTTATATTTATTCCTGTTAACGCCTGGGCTTCGGGAATATTAGGCGTAATTACCATTGCAAGCGGCAGGAGCTTTTTTTTAAGTGTTTCTGCTGCCTGTGGCTCTAAAAGCTGGCTTCCGCTTGTTGAAACAAATACAGGGTCAACTACAAGGTTTTTAAGTCCATATTCCTTTATTTTCCCTGAAACTTTATTTATTATTTCTTCCGAAAAAAGCATGCCTGTTTTAACTGCATCAGGCATGATATCAGAACAAACTGCATCAAACTGCATTGCTACAATAGAAGGATGTACTGGTTCTGATATTACAACCCCTGTTGTATTTTGGACAGTTATGGCAGTTATAACACTCATGCCATATACTGCATGTGCAGACATAGTTTTTAAATCCGCCTGTATGCCTGCACCTCCGCTACAGTCTGAGCCTGCCACTGTCAATACTTTCCTGCGGAGACATCCGCCAGTTATATTTTTATCTTCCATTACTAATCCCCTGCTAAACCATACACTATATTATTCATCATAAATTGACACAATTTCCCCGTCGAGTATGCGGTTCATATTTTTAACAGCACAAAAATTTCCACACATAGAACATGTATCTTCTTTTTCTGGTTTTGCAGATGCACGGTAGTCTCTTGCTTTCCCTGGGTCTATTGAAAGACGGAACATTTCTTCCCAGTCAAGATTTTTCCTGGCTGTGCTCATTTCATCATCCCAGTTTCTTGCACCTTTTATCCCCTTTGCAATATCAGCAGCATGTGCGGCAATCCTGGAAGCTATTATCCCCTCTTTAACATCATTGACATCAGGAAGGCGCAGGTGTTCAGCAGGTGTTACATAACAAAGAAAAGATGCCCCGTTTGCAGCGGCAACTGCTCCTCCTATTGCGGCAGTAATATGGTCATATCCTGGCGCAATATCAGTAACAAGAGGTCCAAGTACATAGAAAGGAGCTCCATTGCATATTGTCTGCTGTATCTTCATATTTGCTGATATCTGGTCTAAAGGCATATGCCCCGGACCTTCAACCATTACCTGCACATCCCTTTCCCATGCACGTTTTGTAAGTTCACCAAGTGTTATAAGTTCTTCTATCTGGGAAATATCAGAAGCATCCTTTAAACAGCCAGGACGGCAGGCATCTCCGAGGCTCATTGTTACATCATATTCACGGCAGATATCAAGTATTTCATCATAATGCTCATAAAAAGGATTTTCTTCACCAGTCATTTCCATCCATGCAAATATAATTGAACCACCACGTGACACAATATTTGCCAGCCTTTTATTTTTCTTGAACCTTCCTGCTGTTTCTTTATTAATTCCACAATGAATTGTCATAAAATCAACACCATCTTCGGCATGCATCCTTACAACATCTATCCATTCTTTTGCAGTAATCTCCTTTAATGCTTTATGGTAATATACAACTGCATCATAAATTGGCACAGTCCCAATTACTGCTGGGCACTCTGATGTAAGCTTGCGCCTGAATTTCTGCGTATCACCAAAAGAACTTAAATCCATAATAGATTCTGCTCCAAGCTCCACAGCACTTTTTACTTTCTCCATTTCCATTTCAAGGTCTGTACAATCCCTTGACGTGCCAAGATTTACATTTATCTTAGTACGCAGATTATTGCCAATGCCGCTTGGTTTAATGCATGTATGGCGCTTATTAACAGGAATAATTGCCTTGCCGCTTGCCACAAGCCCCAGAAGTTCCTGTTTATCCATACCTTCATTTTCTGCTACATAAGCAAGTTCTTTTGTGATAATTCCTTTTCTTGCTGCTTCCATTTGTGTAGAATATTCCATACTGTCCACTCTCCTTTAAACATATTAATTAACAAGGCTTTTTTAATACATATTATGTCTATTATTATTTATATTGTATAAATTATATTTGATTACAAAAACAAACACCCTGGACATAATAACAGAAATATACCCAGGGTGAGGAATTACCATTAAAAAATTATATAATAAATTATAATACAAACCATTAATCTTCCTACGACGGTACTAACCGTATCAGGTCAATGGGTCGGATTTAATCCCTCTCAGCTAAAAGCTCCCCAGATAAATTCTTTAAAAAGTATAGATGTATCCTCTAGTTTTGTCAATAGAATTATTCATTTTATGAAACAGACACGGGAAACTGCTCACGTCCGTTTCATAAAATTTCCAGCCGTCCTTTGTTTGCAGACGGACGCAGGG
>CAJTXH010000170.1 GCA_910580005.1 uncultured Lachnospiraceae bacterium
GACGAAAAAAACGTGTCAAAAATCCTCGAATTTAATTGACTGTGAATAGTAACACAGTATTACATTCCATGTACAGTCATTCTGCGGATTTACAGGCATATTGCCCGACAGGCTGCAATTTGACAATTCCAGTGAATTAAGTCCTTCAATACATACCGCCTCTGAAGCATTAGCAGTAAGCTTTGCATCTTTAACAGTAATATTTGCTGTACAATAAATTGCTGGAGAACCACTGCCATTTGAAGTATTGGCGTATTTTTCATTTCTGATGCCCCTGGCTGTGCTATATTAATTCCTGCAAACGCAGCAGCACCAGCTAAAATTGCACATCCTGAAATAGCAGCATATAATATTTTTTATTTTTTCCCATAAACAGCTCCTCACTTTGCAATATTTATTTTATCCTGGTTAAAGTTTACTGGTAAATATTGTGCACAACATGAACATAGTGTGAAAAATTTGTGTTCATAGCTGTTTAATGGTATAATAAAATGAAAAACAGAAATGGCAATTATTTTATGCATACAGATTTAATTAACAAAAACACAAAACTGACAGAAGGAAATATTTTAAAAAACTTATTATTATTTTCCATGCCTATGATGGCAGGAAATTTCCTGCAGCAAATTTATAATATTGCTGATACTCTTATAGCTGGGCGCTATATTGGCACAGACGCCCTGGCTGCCGCTGGTGCTGCCTATACACTTATGACATTTATAACCTCTGTTATTATTGGGTTATGCATGGGAAGCGGTGCTTTATTTTCAAAATGGTATGGTGCTGGAAATTTAAAAGAAATGCAGCAGGATGTGCAATTATCTTTTTATTTTATTGGAACAGCAACCCTTTTAATATATATGGTTGTATTTCCTGGAACAGATATAATACTCCATATGGTTTCAGTTCCAGATAATATATATAACTTAATGCGTACATATATAAAAATAGTTTTTATTGGAATTGGTTTTACATTTCTTTATAATTTTTTTGCATATTTGCTGCGTTCGGCTGGCAACTCAGTTGTACCACTGTACTTTCTTGCAATATCCTCTGTAATGAATATTGCACTTGACTTATATTTTGTTATTATTTTAAAAAAAGGTATCTCTGGAACAGCTGCAGCAACAGTAATTTCACAAGGCTTTGCAGGTCTTGGCATTACATTTTATACAATATGGAAATATCCAGAATTTACCAAATTTCATGGCAGGCTTAAGTGGTCACGTCTTAAAATTATTATAAAAAATGATGTGCTTACAGGAATGCAGCAGTCTGTTATGAATTTTGGCATTTTAATAATACAAGGCCTTGTAAATAGTTTTGGCACTACTATTATGGCAGCTTTTGCGGCAGCAGTAAAAATTGATACACTTGCATATATGCCTGCACAGGAATTTGGAAATGCATATTCTTTATTTGTTTCACAAAATTATGGTGCTAAAAAGAATGGACGCATACAAAAGGGGACAAAAATTGCCACTATTATGTCTGTTATATTCTGTCTTATTATATCTGTAATAATATGGATATTTGCCAGGCAGTTTATGTGTATGTTTGTAGATGCAAAAGAAACAGCAATTATTTCAGAAGGAATAAAGTATTTAAGAATAGAAGGTACATTTTATTTTGGGATTGGATGCCTTTTTTTATTATATGGATATTTCAGGGGAATACAAAAATCTGGAATATCACTTATATTAACCATTATATCACTTGGCACAAGGGTTATGCTTTCTTATATTTTAGCACCAAATACACCATTAGGAGTAACAGCTATATGGTGGTCAATCCCTATTGGCTGGATACTGGCAGATATAACAGGAATTTTAATTAAATCTCACACTTATTATCTAAAACCGCCATATGCGGCAAGGAGGTTAAAATGAACTTATCTGATATGGTACAGGGAGAAAATGGGTTACTAATAGAATTACGTTGTAATAATTCTTTTAATAACCAGATATTTGAAGATATTAAAAATTATCTTAACGGACATCTGCACATATGGAAAGCAAGCGGCTCTATACCTGTTGAAGATGCTGTTTCTATCTTTAACCTGATTGATGAGCTGTCTGGAGGAAGCAGGTTCTGGACGGAAGAAACTGCGTTACTCGTAGAAGATGCTGCACTTGAAATCCAAGATATAATCAGTACATTAGAAACATAAAATTTTTGCTGGCTGGCGTATTCAGGCAATTATGCATGCGAAAGGACAGGGAACATCATTTTATCCCTTTCTATACGCTGCAAATCCTCTCCCATAATAAATAATGTACAGTCCTCTTCCTTATGTTCCCTTACCCGGAACTCTTCTTTACAGGAAGGGGTATATCCAGCCAGTACCTCTTCCACCTCTTCACCAAATGATTTTGCAAGACGCCTGGTTTCTATATGTTCTTTTCCAAACACCTGGTATATATGCAATACCTTTCCCTCCACCTCTGCTGCAACATAAACATTATTTTCTGGTATATAGTAAATACTGCCATCAAAACCTCCTGCTATATATTTCCTGTGACATATCCATTTTTTCTAAAACATAAGGTTTTACATCTGATATATTATTACAAGGCATAAAATATTCGTATTCTTTTGAAGGCACAAATCCAAACTTTGGGTAATAATCCAGTACAGTATCATTTGCAAATAAATATATACCATCTGTATTACCCTTGTATTCTTCTAAAATATTTTCCATAATATACCTGTTTAAACCTTTGCCGCAATAACTACTATCTGTCATAACTGTTCCCAGTTGTATATAATTCTTTTTTGCACCACATATATCAAAATGCATAATGTTTACAGAAACATTAGAAACCACACGTTCCCCATCAGCCAGGACGTGGGGAATATACAATTCCCCCAGTGCCCTGCCTTATGCCATTCTTTAAAATCAAAGCTGAAAGTTTTCCTTGCCGTGTAATACGTAATAAATAACCAGCAGGACTTTCTGCTGGTTATTTATTACAACAGAATAATGTCCCAACATCCTTGTTATCAAACAAATCATATAGTTTCTCCGGCTGTTTTCCATTCATTATTACAACATCTATACCAGCCTCATATGCAATTTCAACTGCGTTAATTTTTGTTACCATGCCGCCTGTACCAAATTTAGTAGTAACCCCACCAGCAAGTGCTTTTATATCTTCTGTTATTTCATGTACCACATGTATAAATTTTGCATCTTTTTGTTTATGTGGGTCTTTATCATAAAGCCCGTCTATATCAGACATTATTATAAGCAGGTCTGCCTTGGCAATTGTTGCAACAACAGCAGCAAGTGAATCATTTTCACCCACTTCAAGCTCCAGCTCATCAATTGCAACTGTATCATTCTCATTAATAATGGGTATTACCCGCTGTGCAATTAAACGTTCCATTGCATTTTCAACATTAAGCTTGCGGTCTTCAAGCAATATATATTTAGTAAGCAGCATTTGTGCCACTGTTACACTATAATCTGCAAATAAGTTATCATACATATACATAAGCTCACACTGCCCTACAGCAGCGCACGCCTGTTTACCCGGTGTATCCTTTGGTTTCTCCTGTAATCCAAGTTTTCCCATGCCAAGACCCATAGCACCACTTGAAACAAGAACCACCTCATGTCCTGCATTATGCAGGTCAGCAAGTGTCCTGACAAGCTGGCCTACACGTCTTATATTTAACATTCCTGTTTTATGCGTAAGCGTAGATGTACCTACTTTAACTACTACACGTTTTCTCTCACTTATCTTTTTCATTATATGCCTCCCGTAAACTTATATTGCCTGGACAGCATATTTCCTGCTGGGTTCCAGGCACACATTAGATTATACCATAACATGTACAGGCAGTCCAATGAATTTATTATAATACCAAGATAAACGCATGAATGAATAAACTTTAAACATACCTCTTGTATATGATGAAATCCCTAACATAAGATAATTTCCAGTTATCTTTTATTGGTTGTAAAACGGACGGTTTCTGTGCCAGAGCCAGAATATTCCATACAGGGGCACGCTTTCG
>CAJTXH010000171.1 GCA_910580005.1 uncultured Lachnospiraceae bacterium
AACTTCTTGAAGTTTGATTATCGAACCTCTTGAAGTTCGGTTTCCGAACTTCTGCAAAGCTGTCAGCATTATCAGGCTTTTCCGGCTCTCTGCCCGGTTCTTTTCCGGCATCCAGTGTCGCAAAATTCTTCACATAGATAATGTCCGGCTTGCCCAATCCCTGCCTTTTCTTTTCGATCAGACCGATGCCCTTTTTGCTGTCAAGCTCCGCAATCACCTTTGCGCATTTTTCCCTTGCGCATCCCAAATCCTCCATTATGTTATCCAGCGTGTAATGGATATACACCCTGTTTTCTTCGTCAAGCCAGCCATTCTTGATTGACAATGCCAGCCTGTCAAGCATCAGACCATAAAGGAGCTTTGCATCGCTGGACAACTCTTTAAACCTTGCGTCTTTTATCAGCAGCCTCGGAACCCGATAAAAGGAAAACTGTTCCGCTTCGATGCCATAATAATAATCGAATTTTATTGTGCCATCCACGCCGATGCACCTCCCCTCTATTGTCTTTTCTTCCACTCATCCAATAGCTGAATGATAATGCCCTCTATTTCCTCATTTGTGCAGTCCTCCGCAAAATACTCGCTGATTTTATCCGCTTTCAATGTCACTTTGCGTTCCTTCGGCTTTTCCTCTGCCAGTATCAGATGTACCATTGCAAGGGTAAGCTCCCCGGTCTTTCCATATTCCTTTATTTTTGCCGACTGCACCATGCTGACATTGCAGCCTTTTTCCTCAATAACCGCCTGTACCCATAACTGTGCTTCTTCTGACAGAAAGGAAATATCCACTCCCTGTGAAAAGCCGAGTTTTTTGCCGTCTACCATAGCAAGAAGTCCCTCCGACAGCCGGGAAAGCCAGATATACCGCTGAACCTTTTTAGCGTTCTCCCCGGCAGCTTCCCCCACTTCATCAAGGGTGTTCTTTCCTGACTTTTTCCCCTGATGCTTCATCGCTTCATACTTCATCTTATAGGCTCTTGCCTTTTCACTTGGTAAGATGTCCTCCCTCTGAATGTTGGAATCATCTATCAGAATAAAAAAGTGAATAATTTATAGCACATCAAAAAACAGTAACCTTTTTAGTGGTTACTGTTTTTTATTATGTCCTGTTAATTTGTTCATTTTTGAACTATTATAAAAAATCTTCATGTAGCCTGATATGTGCCAACGCCCTTCAACGGGCTACTCTCATTTCTACCCTGCCCTTTCGGAAGCCGCTGTTTATAAGGCTTTAAAGGATGCGTTTTCTCCAAGATTTTTGAAATTGTTACAAAAGTGTTACATTCTGCCTGTTTTTTGATTTTTCCAGAATTTTACTTTTAACCTTTGTACTATTTTACCATATTTCTGTGATAAATACTAGAACTTTTTCCAAAACAAAAAAAGCTGTAAGTACCTGCCCGTAAGCTGGCATGTTTTATTATGATTTAAAACAGCCCTGCTGCTGTTTTCCTATCACTTTTATATATAAGCATTTATGCAAAATATATAAATTTATGATAAAATAGCCATGAGGTGATAAAAATGACTGTTGGAGAAAAAATAAGAAAAACCAGGAAGCATAAAGGAATAACACAAAATACCCTTGCCAGTTTAACAGGGCTTGCAGCAATCACAATCCGCCAATACGAAGCTGGTAAATATATTCCAAAGATTGAAAATTTACACAAAATAGCCCGTGCACTGGAAACCAGCCTGGATTATTTCCTGGAACCAGGCCAGGCAATAAACAGGCATAATGCAGCTGGAATCATAAACAGCAGTTTCCAGCTTAATACAGAACAAGGACGTATCCTTTTATTTTTTGATGCCCTTAATACAGATGGAAAAAAAGAAGCCCTTAAACGTATTGAAGAACTGTCTTTAATTCCAGCTTATTCATCTAACAAAAATAATTAAAACTAAAAAAAGACTTAAAAATATAATACACCAACAAAAAAGAGTTCTGCTTTCTTGAGCCATCTGACAATTTATTCTTTCAAATCTTTTGGAAGTTATTTGATTTATCTCCAATTACATGTTATACTGTTTTTACAGTCGGGGCGGTTTTTACGCCGCCCTTTCTGTGGTTTGTGTGGGGCTGTTTATTCAGCCCCTTTTGCTTTGTACTTTTCCTCGCCTGTCACGATATATAAAATGTGGTTTACAATATCTGTATCGTTCCAGCCTTTGGCTCTAAGGTCTAAAATCAACCTTGCTGTTTCTGTCATGTTCATATCTTCCATGTACCCTCCTTTCTCCCTTTCGGGTTATTAGCCCTTTATCTCTTAGACTAATTATATTATAATATATGTGCGTAATAATGTCAAGCGCTTTTTCTTAAAATATGTGCGTTATTTCAAAATTTTTTCTAACTCATCCAGTTTCGATAAAACTGTATCACGCACAAATGCGCTTACTGTTTTATTTAGTCCCAGACTTTCTATTCTTTCTTTTGTCCCATCCGGAAATACAATATTTAATCTGTAATTTCTTTTTTCATATTCCCTGACAGCCTTTTGTCTTGCAGCTCTTTGTTCTGCTGTATATTCTTTTGCCATTTCTGCACCTCCACATCTTTATATACTTACGCTTATTATATCATATGTGCGTAAACTTTTCAATATATGTGCGTTATGCAAAATGCATAAATTTTATATTATATATGTGCGTAATGTTTATGTATTATTGCATATTGAATATGTGCGTAATATATGCTAATATATAACCATAGAACAAGCCAAACACCAAACAGGAGGAATTGAAATGACAAAGAAAGATTTAATGAAAAGATTAGATGAGCTTTTGAAAGAAAAAGGAATGTACAAAATTGAATCATTTAGTGGTGCTATTAGCTGGAATTACAATAAAGCCACTATCTCAAACGCTATAAAGTGCCTTGAGGCTACAGACGAAGAAATAAATGATTATTTAACGGTTGTTAAACTGAAATACCCAAACATTTATAAAACAGTCGTAAATAACGGGAACTGGCTTGTACACAGCCATAACAGATATGCTGTTTGGGGCATGGCAAAATCAGTTCTAGCCTGAACGGTTTTTCGGGGTTCAATTCCCCGACAGGTTTTCGCCCAAAAGGCAATTAAAAATTAATATGGAGGTTTTTAATATGAACAAAATAATATATTTTGTAAACAACAATGGTACAATGGAAATTATACAGGATAATCCAGATGGAAATGTAACAATACATACTCTTCATAATAGCATGATATTCAAAACGATTTTATTAATCCATATGGGAAAAACTACGAATAAATTAGGCGTAGATGTGACTATTATTGCAAACTATGTGTCAATGCCCTTTATCGGGCTACTACCATTTCTACTTTGAATTAAATGATGAAGGAAGACCATATTGTGTAGTGTGTCAATGCCCTTCAACGGGCTACTCCTATTTCTACAGGAAACCTTCCATGTACAGGTATAGTTTTATACTATGTGTCAATGCCCTTTATCGGGCTACTCCTATTTCTACAGAATAAAAAGGTAGCAACAGTAAGTAAAAAAGGTCTTGTGTCAATGCCCTTCAACGGGCTACTACTATTTCTACGCTGCCCTTTCGGAAGCCGCTGTTTATAAGGCTTTGAAGGGTGTGTTTTCCCCAAGATTTTTGAAATTGTTACAAAAGTGTTACATTTTGCCTGTTTTTTGGTTTTTCCAAAATTTTACTTTTAGCTTTTATATTATTTTACCACATTTCTATAATAAATGCCATGACTTTTTCTGAAACAAGGGAACTGCCATATATGCCATGGCAGCCCCTGTAAGCTAACATGCCTTGTTATGGTTAAGTACAGCTTTTACTATTGCTTCTGCAACATCTATCCTGTCAGCCTTGTATAACATGAAGTCGTCCATGTCATCAACAAAACATACTTCAACTAATAACGCTGGTGCTT
>CAJTXH010000172.1 GCA_910580005.1 uncultured Lachnospiraceae bacterium
TTCTGGAGTATCATAGCTGAAATTTCCTGTGGTGAATACTTTTTATCATCAATGGATACCCTGTGGTCTGTACCCATGCTTCTTTTAATTGAAGAAATTGTTTTATCTGCATTGGTTACTGCCTGGCGCTTTGCAGGCTCACCTACTAACCTTTCACCTGTCTTTGTAAATGCAACTACAGACGGTGTTGTCCTTGCCCCTTCTGTATTAGCTACTACTACAGGCTTTCCACCCTCCATAACAGCTACACATGAATTTGTTGTACCTAAGTCAATACCAATAATTTTACTCATAATTAACCTCTTTTCTGTTTAATAATTAATTAACTACTTTTACCATACTGTGCCTTACTACACTCTCTTTGTACATATAGCCCTTCTGCATCTCTTCTGCAACTGTCCCGCTTTCAAGCGAGTCATCATCAACTGCCATAACAGCATTGTGGAGATTTGGGTCAAACTCTTTACCAACTGCGTCTATAGGCTTTACACCAAGTTCATTAAGTGCAGTAACAAGCTGCTTATAAACAAGTTCCATACCCTGTATAAAAGGTGCTTCCCTTTCCTCTGCAGGAACTCCTGCAAGCCCTCTTTCAAAATTATCTATAACTGGAAGGATTTTTTCCACAACAGTCTTTGCCCCGGTTTCAAACATCTGTGACTTTTCTTTTTCAGAACGTTTTCTAAAATTTTCAAACTCTGCAAGCTGCCTTACCCTCCTGTCTTCAAGTTCAGCAAGCTTTTCCTCAAGTTTTTCAATATTTTTGTCTTTTTTCCTGCCAAAACGCTTCTCTTTCTTGCCAGGTGTGCCAGCTTCCTCTTTACTGCCATCCACTGGATTACTGTCTTCTGCATCACCAGAAGCCTCCTCTGCGGGTGCACTCTCTTCTGCCTGTATGTTGTCTTCCTCCTGTGATACATTTTCCGCATTACCTTCAACATTTATGCTGGCATCTTCACTATCCTGTCCTTCACTAAAAGCATTGTCACTGCTTTCCTTCTGCTTAACTTCATTATCTAAATTATTTCCTGCTGCCACTGCATTTACCACCTCTCTTATTAAAACTACCCATCTTTGAATATATCATCAAGCTGCACCATTAATGACTGCAGGGTGCTTACTACTTTATCGTAGTCCATGCGCTTTGGCCCTACAATTCCAATTTTGCCATATACGCCTTCGTGTATCCTGTATGTGGCAGTTACCATAGAGCAGTCTTTCATGCTTTCTACCTTTGTTTCATTGCCAATATAAACCTGTATATCATGTGTTTCACTTCCAGCATCTGTAGTTTCAAACCAGTTATTAATAATCCTTTTTTCCTCAAATGCATTAAGAAGCTCTGTTGTTTCTGACTTGCTGGAAAGCTCAGGGTATTTTAAAAAGTTTGTAGCCCCGCTTGTGTAAATCTCCAGGTCATCATCTTCTGTAAGTGCATTGCCAATAAGTTCCAGCACCGCATCAATAACACTTGCATGGCTTCCTGCTTGTTCCTTTATCTGCCTGATAACCGCAAGGTTCATTTCTGTGACATCAAGCCCGTTTAATGTTGTATTAAGTATAAAATTCAGTTTTACCACAAGTTCTTGTTCTACAGGCTCACTGACCTTTAATATCTGGTTCTTAACAACATTATTATCAAGTACAATCACTGTAAGAAGGCTTTCCTCATCAACAAGCGTGATTTGTATAAATTTGACCTTCTTTGATTTATATCTTGGTCCTGATACCATAGTTGCATAATTTGTATTATTCGCAAGGTATTTTGCCACCTGCTTAAGAAGTACATCAATTTTGCCTGCCTTTTCCTCAAGCTGCTCCTTAAGGTTTTGTACCTCATTCGTCTTATCATCCAGCATAGTATCAACATAAAGCCGGTATGCTTTGTCTGTAGGTATACGCCCTGCGGAAGTATGTGGCTGTATAATATAGCCCATCTCCTCTAAATCGGACATTTCATTACGTATAGTTGCTGAACTTAAGTTTAAACCAGCGTCCTTTGAAATGGTTCTGGAACCAACAGGTTCTCCAGTTTCAAGATACGTGCGGATTACTGTCTGGAGAATTTTTATCTTTCTCTCACTTAACTCCAACGAACCACTCCCTTCTCTATCTTGTTAGCACTCTTTCAAATGGAGTGCTAACATCTATTTAGTAAGATATCACTCTTAATATTCCTTGTCAAGACATTTTTTAAATATTTTGGAAAAATTATTATAAAAAGTTACTATTCACAGTTACGCTGTTCATAGTAACTAGCAGTGCTTTCAGCACTGGTTATGTACACATTTTGCACAAAAAACGTGCAAAATGGCACTGTAAAACTCGTATTTTTGACGAAAAAAACGTGTCAAAAATCCTCGAATTTAATTGACTGTGAATAGTAACTATATGACAACCCACATATTATAGGTTACACTTCTGTTTTTATAAGCCTGCCTGCGCATTTTTAAATTGTTCCTTATAATATTCCTTTGTTTCTTTCCACTGCCTGTCTATCTTTTATAATGTTATACACCAATCGTACTAACGAATCCACTGTATATATCATAGTGTCTATGTTTATTTTTTACATTATTTATAAATTAATATTGAGTTCTATTAAAATTCATTATTGACATTTTTTATAAAAGTTATATAATAATAAAAAAGATTTTTAATTTTAAAACCTTTTTTATTTTATAACGTTGGTTTAAGTACAAAACAGATGTTTAGAAAGAAAAGTCATATAATAATTTAGTTAGTGGATTAGGAAGGGAGGGGATTTAATATAATGATAAGAAAAATTTCCGGGCTATTATGCCCACTCTTTCTTAACACCTGTTTAAACCAGCATAAAACTGTTAAACAAATAAACTGGATTAATTACAATATATACCAGGCTTCTTTAACAGTTTTCCCTTTGGTACTAAAAACTTTAAAATATTATATATCCAGGAGGCAGATATATGAAAAAGAATATAAAATTCCTTATTATTTCTTTCACCTTATTTATTGTAGTAATGTATGGACATAATAACTGCAAAGCAGCAACAAAATGCATAAACATTGACAGTGGTTCAGGGAACAGCCAGTATGATATAACAGGAAATGGAAAAAAAGACCTTATAAAAAACAGCTCTGGAAATAATTGTGCTTTATATATTAATGGCAAGCAGGTATTCAAGCCAGACAATAAAGCAGAGTATCTTTCAGTTAAGCTATATCCACTAAATAAAAAAACTATTTACTTTGTAATATCTGAAAATTATATGGAATCTGATGAAATTTGCGGATATTCCATGTACCAGTACAAATCTGGAAAACTGGAAAAATTATGTGATTTTTATAATCCTGTAGTTAAAAATATTAATAATATCTATTTTGGCGTAAATATAGAACATATTTCTAATAACAAAGTTACTGTATTATGCCATAACCAGTTTGGAGGAACAGGAATACTATACTGGAAGATGGTTTACCAGTGCCAGAATGGCAAATGGCGTCTTAAAGGAAACTCATATAAAGTAACAGAAGCCGCTGCACAAGACAGAAAATTAACAGCCAGTATGAAAATCAATATATACGTAAAACCTGGCAGCAAAACAATTTTATATACAATAAAGCCTGGTGATATTATTACAGTTAACAGGATTTATATAAAAAACAAAAAAGTATATATACAGGCGGTTAACAGCAAAGGAGAAACTGGATGGTTTAAATCACCAAGGAAAATAGCAAAATATTTTAAAGAAGCAGCATTTCCAGGATAATAAACTACTCTTTTTAAAATTAAAAAATCCAGGCCATCCCTGTTATCCATACATATGGCCTGGAAATATTTTTACTAATGCATAAAAACGTTACTATTCACAGCTACGCTGTTCATAGTAACTAGCAGTGCTTTCAGCA
>CAJTXH010000173.1 GCA_910580005.1 uncultured Lachnospiraceae bacterium
ATCTCACATATCTATTTATTTCATAAATTTATTAGTTTTCGGACAGTCTCCCCGGTCCTGTGTCAAGGAATTTTAATTAACCTCACATGTCCATTTGTTACTATTCACAGCTACGCTGTTCATAGTAACAAGCAGTGCTTATCAGTACTGAAATGCACATATTTTGCAGAAAATCATGCAAAATGGCGCCATATGTGAATAATAACATCCATTTCATAAATTTGTATATTATTTTTTATCCTTGCCAGCAAACAGCAGGTTTCCAGTGTACAGCTAAATATTCCATGACAGGGGGCACTTCAGCACCGCCGGCATTTAAGCCCCTGTGTCACAGAAGAAATATAAATTTCTTTTGGGGCACAGGGGCTTTATGTGCCGCTGCGTGGGCTGACGTAGTGAGAACGTGCCCTGTCATGGAATATTTAGCTGTACATGGAAACCCTGCGTCCGCCTGCAAACTTTTCTACACCACATTCCTTAAGTATGCATATAATAATATAAAAACAGTATTGCGTTATAATGGCGCAGAAATGAGGTAATTTTTATGCCAGCTTCAATCCGCATACAACAGACAGAGGACACAGGGTATTTCCAGGCAAATGTATCTTCTATAATTGCTTCAAGGCCTGTTTCTGGGGCTAAAGTCCAGATTACAGATATAAATGACCCTGACAGGGTAATTGAAGAAGTTGAAACTGATACTTCAGGGCAGACTGAGGCTGTTGAGCTTCCGGCGCCTCCTATTGAATACAGCATGGAGCCTGCCGCTGAACAGCCCTATTCAGTTTATAATGTACGCATATCTGCACCTGGTTTTGAAACAGTGGAAGTATCAGGTGCAGAAATACTGTCTGGAGAGACAGCTGTACAGAATGTTTCCCTTATGCCGTTAAAAGACTCCGTAGGGGAAAGTGAAGAACTTTTTGTGATACCGCCACATACCCTGTATGGTGATTATCCGCCAAAAATAGCAGAGAGCGAGATAAAAAGCACACAGGAAACAGGCAATATCGTTTTAAGCCGTGTGGTAATCCCCGGTGGTGTCTGTTTACCACAGCCTTCTTACGCTCCCGGCATCCCATTCCTGGTAACTGCCGTTTACGCAGTAAATCTCCCTTGTTATATTATATACAGAAGGCCTGTTTATTTTCTGGCTGTTCAGCCAGTCTGCTGTTTCTCTGGAAGTACAGCCTTGGCAGTGCATCTGTTTTATCTTTTTTAATATTTCCATTGAAGCATCCTCTTTAAGCATACGCAGCCCGTTCCCTTTTACAAGGCAGTAACCATATGGTGCAGTTCCTCCTGTATATCCGCCATTTGCTTTCTGGTACTGTTTAGCTATTGAAACCTTCCTGCCTGATTCCCTTGCATACCATTCATTAATAATATTTTTAAGCCCTGTATTAAACCCTCCAATGCCGTCCATGCTGTCATAGCCTTCCGCAACAGCTACAAGCCTTATGCAGTGCTGCGGAAAAAATTTCTCTATGTATTCACCTGTTATAATATAGTTCCTTCCAATCCTTGAAAAGTCTTTTACTACTAATGTATCAATCTTATGGCACTCTATGTCCTTAACCAGCTTTTTCCATGCAGGCCTTTCAAAATCCATGCCAGAAAAACCTTTATCAGAATATACCCCTTCCAGTGCCATTTTGTTTTCATCAATATATCTTCTTGTGACAAGCACCTGGTTTTCTATTGTCAAATCCTTTCTGTTAAGGTGTTTGGCTGAAACCCTTGCATAAATACCAGCACGTTCCATTATTTTATACCTTTCCTTAAATCCATTTTCTGCACTTTGTCAAAAATTTCACGGCTTACCAGAGGCTCTACAGCGCCTTCAGCCCTTATCCATTCTTCCCTTGGAAGTTTCTTCCTGTCTAGGAGCTTATAACTTGTTTTCCTGTCCTTCCCCTGTATAAGCACCCCTGTATATATTTCATTAGAAAGGATGCGCCTTATGGCAACTGGTGTCCACCCTGGGGTTTCACTTCTTGCAAATGTGGTTGTAAACCTGCTGTTATTAATTTTTTTATACGCAAGAGGAGACGGCACTTCCATTGCATCCAGTTTTCCTGCAATTTTTTCAGCAGAATTTCCACAAAGGCGCATATTAAAAATCCACCTGACAATATCTGCTGCATATTCATCTACTATAAGCTTTCCACGCTCTTTATCTGACTTAATATAGCCATATACAGCAAATGCACCTATATAAATGCCCTGTTTCCTCCTTGCCTCCTGCTGCCACCGTACCTTATTGGAAATATCACGGCAGTATGCATCATTAACCAGGTTCATTATTGGCATAAGCAGTGCATCTTCAATAAAACCGCTGTTCTGGCTGTCGTAATTGTCACATACAGCAATAAACCTTATGCCAAGTCCAGGGAAAATATATTTTATATACTTTCCTGTCTGTATATAATCCCTGCCAAACCTTGATAAATCTTTTACTATTACACATTCAACCCTCCCTGAATAAATATTTTCAAACAGGGACTTTATTCCCGGCCTGTCAAAAGTCACGCCGCTATAGCCATCATCACACCATTCACCAGCAATTTCCATATCCCTGTGCCCATGTATAAACTGCTCTATTACCATGCGCTGGCCTGAAATACTGTTGCTCTCAATGCCCGACGCTTCTTCTTCCTTGGAAATACGCAGGTAAATGCCACACTTCATAGCCTGCCCCCGTTTCCTGTGTCCATGCCTGCAAAAAAGGCAGGCTTAAAATCACTGTCCCATCCCTGCTGTTTTTCCAGAGCAAAAAGAGCCATGCACTCCATAAAACTTGCTGGCCCTGCCCCATTATTATAATTATTATCATAATGGCATGTTACTTTCCACCCTGTACTCTCTCCATCTGCATTATTATACATAATACCAGGCATACTATTTACAGCACCATGGCGGTGCATCTCCAATATAAAAGATTTCAGTAATATTTTATTCCTGCATATACATTTTATGCAGGAATATTAATATTTACGGCACTGTTTTATACTGGCTCTTCTATATTTTCTATAAATTCCCTGGCTTCTTTCCATGCCTGCCTTGACTCTGGCATAAGGTCAAGCCCCATCTGGAACACATGGAACATGCCATCATAGACATGCAGTTTTACATTACAGCCCGCTTCTTCTGCTTTCTTTGCTGCATCAGCAGAATCACTTAAAAGCATTTCAACACTCCCTGCCTGGAACAGCATCGGCATAAGCCCTTTAAAATCACCAAAAAGCGGAGATATATATGGGTTATCTGGTTCATTTTTCCCTATATATTCTCCATTATAAATCATGCTCTCACGTGTATTTCCAAAGAGCGGGTCATTTTTATAGTTTGTTTCATATGATGAACCTGATGCAGTAAGGTCTGTCCAGGGTGACATAAGCACAAGTGCCGCAGGCAGGCTTTCATTGTGGTCTTTAAGGTACATTGCAAGGGCAAGTGAAAGACCGCCGCCTGCTGAATCACCTGCAACTATAATATCACTGCCTTTATATCCAAGCCCAAGAAGCCACCTGTATGCCGCAACAGCGTCTTCAAGTGCCGCAGGGAAAGGGTTTTCAGGGGCAACCCTGTAATCAATTGTAAGTACCTTAATGCCGCCTCTCATATCACTGTAATATTTTGCAAAACTTCTATACATATTACGCATCTTTCCTATATATCCGCCTCCATGAAGCTGTAAAACAACACAACCTGAATTAATCTCTGGTGGTGACAACAGCTCCATATCAAATTTTTTCATTTTAACTTTAAGAAGTGAATAGCCAGAAGGGCACTTCCACGGCGGCTCAACCATCCTCCGCCTGAATGTCCCCTTTTTTATGCCTGGTCCTATAAGAT
>CAJTXH010000174.1 GCA_910580005.1 uncultured Lachnospiraceae bacterium
TTTTTTGTGCAAAATGTGTACATAACCAGTGCTGGAAGCACTGGTTGTTACTATGAACAGCGCAGCTGTGAATAGTAACACTATACAATATAATAAAAACAGAAAGGCAGATTTATTATGGAACTATATGACGAACTTACAGCACGTGGACTTATTGCCCAGGTGACAGACGAAGAGGAAATCAAAGAACTAATTAACAATGGGAAGGCAACATTTTATATTGGGTTTGACCCTACTGCTGACAGCCTGCATGTGGGACATTTTATGGCATTGTGCCTTATGAAGAGGCTGCAGGAAGCTGGCAATAAACCTATAGCACTTATCGGTGGGGGAACAGCCATGATTGGCGACCCATCAGGCAGGACAGATATGCGCCAGATGATGACACCAGAAACAATCAGCCACAACGTAGAATGTTTTAAAAAGCAGATGGAAAGATTTATTGACTTTTCAGATAATAAAGCACTGCTTGTAAACAATGCTGACTGGCTTATGGATCTTAACTATATGGAAATATTGCGTGAAGCCGGACCACATTTTTCAGTAAACCGTATGCTTACAGCAGAGTGCTACAAACAGCGTATGGAAAAGGGGCTTACATTCCTTGAATTTAATTATATGATAATGCAAAGTTTTGACTTCTACACACTATTCCAGAAATACGGCTGTAACATGGAATTTGGCGGTGATGACCAGTGGAGCAATATGCTTGGAGGTACAGAACTTATACGCCGCAAGCTTGGCAAGAATGCTTATGCAATGACTATAAACCTGCTTCTTAATTCTGAAGGCAAAAAAATGGGTAAAACACAGTCTGGTGCTGTATGGCTTGACCCTGCAAAAACAAGCCCGTTTGATTTTTACCAGTACTGGAGGAATGTAAGTGATGCAGATGTTCTAAAATGCCTTCGTATGCTTACATTCCTTCCGCTGGAGCAGATTAATGAAATGGATAAATGGGAGGGAAGCCAGCTTAACGAAGCAAAGGAAATACTTGCATTTGAACTTACAAAACTTGTACATGGTGAGGAAGAAGCATCAAAGGCACAAGAAGGTGCAAGGGCGCTTTTTTCAAGTGGAAATGCGGCAGATATGCCAGCAGCAGAACTTACAGACAGTGATTTTGAAAACGGGCAGATTGGGATATTAAAGCTCCTTGTAAAAGCAGGGCTTGCACCATCAAATGCAGAAGCACGCCGCAATGTAGAGCAGGGTGGTGTTACAATAGATGGTGAAAAAGCTGCTGATGTTAAAGCAGCAGTTAAAAAAGAGCAGATAGGTGAAGATGGCATTATATTAAAACGTGGCAAAAAGAAATTTGTAAAAGTTATCTGCAGATAAAATAATAAAATTTATTTATACAAGACAAAAAGGCGTACTGCTATAATATGGCAATATGCCTTTTTGCATAAAATGCTGCCTTTTAATTATTTCCAGCCTGTTATTTTATAGTTAAATGGAATATTAATCCAAGGTAAGGGTTTTTAACAGATAGGCATAAATAGCTTCATTTCTTTCTTTAAACCTTTCGCATGCCTGTATTGCTTCATCTTCTGTAGGAAGGTTCAATGCGAGTTCCATTATAATACTGCCACGCTCCACAATAGAAACTTTGGCAAGGCAGCCGCCTGTTTTTATCTGGGTAAAGTCAGTATGTATAGTGGTATTCTGTACAATATTTACTTTATTGTCATTAAGGTAATTGTCTATCTGGGATTTTGTGTCATCAGGGAGCTGGTTTCCAAAAAATCCAAGTGTTTCCATGCCTGATGGTGTTATCATATAGTAAGAGGCAGAATGTGTCTGCTCTGTTTCAATCATTTTATCTTCTGTAAGGTTAGCCAGTGTCTGCTGTATTGAAAAATAATCTGTATAGCCTTTGTCAAGGATAAAGTCAGAAATAATGGCATTTGGCATAGGCTGTTTTGTCTTGCTTAAAAAGTACAGGATTATCAGTTTGTACAGTTTTAATGATTCTGATGTCATGAAAACCCCTCTTTCTGGTAATTTTATTACAGTGACATACCCTGGTACACACCAGATTTCTTAAGTTCATGGGAAACAGCATTTAAAACATGCCGTTTTTTACAGCTCCACATTGGGGCAACCAACAAGTCTTTTGGCCTGTCACCAGTTTGCCATTGAAGCAAGTCCTGTATTTTTAAGTATATGAAGAAGCTGTAATTTTATGCCTTTGCATCCAAAAGCCTGTTTAATGTAATAGTCAATGGAATAATAAGGTTTATCACCAAAGTGTACCATTATTCTATATGTGACCTTACTGCTTCAGATACAACATCAGCAACACGTGGGTCGAAAGCTTCGGGCATAATATTGTCCTCATTTAAATCTGCATCATCTACAAGCCCTGCTATTGCAAGAGCAGCAGCAAGTTTCATTTCTTCTGTAATTTGTGAGGCACGTCCTTCAAGAGCACCCTTAAATATCCCCGGAAATGCAACAACATTATTTATCTGGTTAGGAAAATCTGAACGGCCTGTCCCAACTACCTTAACCCCGGCTTTTTTAGCAATATCAGGCATAATCTCAGGTACAGGGTTTGCCATTGCAAAAATAATTGCATCTTTATTCATTGATGCTGCCATTTCTTCTGAGACAATGCCAGGTGCAGAAACGCCTATAAAAATATCAGCGCCAGCCATTGCATCAGCCAGGCTTCCTGTTTTGCCAGAAATGTTTGTGACCTTTGCCATTTCTTCCTGCATCCAGTTAAGCCCAGGTGTGGAGGCAGATATAATTCCAGACTTGTCACACATGACAATATCTTTAAAACCATATTTTAACAAAAGCCTGGTTATTGCAACACCTGCTGAACCAGCTCCATTTACAACAATACTACAATTTTCTTTTGTCCTGCCAGTAACTTTCATGGCATTAATAATGCCAGCAAGCACAACAATGGCAGTACCATGCTGGTCATCATGGAATACAGGGATTTCAAGTGCTTTTTTAAGACGTTCTTCAATTTCAAAACACCTTGGGGCAGAAATATCTTCAAGGTTAATGCCACCAAATGCAGGTGCAATATTTATAACTGTCTTTATAATTTCTTCCGTATCCTGTGTATCAATACATATAGGAAATGCATTAACACCACCAAATTCCTTGAATAAAACGGCTTTTCCCTCCATAACGGGCATTGCAGCATAAGGGCCTATATTTCCAAGTCCGAGGACTGCGCTTCCATCAGAAACAACAGCTACAGTATTTGACTTAATTGTATAATTATATGATTCTTC
The DNA here is from genome assembly GCA_910580005.1 of uncultured Lachnospiraceae bacterium. Taxonomy (GTDB): domain Bacteria; phylum Bacillota; class Clostridia; order Lachnospirales; family Lachnospiraceae; genus Butyribacter. The sequence goes on from CAJTXH010000174.1 coordinate 3,261, forward strand.
TTTATTATCCGCTATAATTTTACATGGTTCAGCAACCCCTGGCGTATAAGCTATGGCAAGGTCTTCCCTTGTATTTACATGGCATTTAGGGGCTGTACTAATCTTTCCTCTCCATTCCTTATGTAGAGATAGTGCTTTTTCACTGCTGGTCATATTAAAAACCTCCATTTATATAAAATTAATGTAATGCATATTTTAAAAAAATGCGTGGCAATATCCATGATATCACACAATTATTTTTAAAACAACACATCCATTAATTAATTTTTATATCTGGACAGTCCATGTCGTCTGGAAAGTTGTGTTTCATAGCACTTCTCCATACCAATCCACTCATCAAGTGCCATAGGACGGTAACCAGAAAAAACAGCAAAACAATTTATCATATTACATGGAATGCTCTCCTCCCCTGAGAAGCTTTCCCTTGTTTCTGTTACAAAACGCTTTACATTCTGGTAGTCTGCTGTGTTGTGTACATGCCCATACAGCATATATGTACTATTTCCGTGATATTGCCCATTATAGCATATAACAGGATAGTGGCTTAATTCCACTGT
>CAJTXH010000175.1 GCA_910580005.1 uncultured Lachnospiraceae bacterium
GTCCTATAAGATGGTCAGATGTTGCAATATTTATAAGCTGCCGTACAATTTTTGCCTGGATGCTGATATTACCGTTTTTATTTGCGTCCATTTTTATCTCCGTTTCTATATTACCGCTGTTTCTTATAGTTATATTAACTTTTATGCTAAATATAAAATCTCCTTTTAAGCTCACTCTTTGCCTTTTTATCCCCTATTACAAGACATGACGTAAAAATCACTGCCGAAACCCCGAATGTAACCCATGGAAGCAAAGGCCCGTTTTTAATTATGCCTGCCATGTAAAATACCATATGGATTATGCTCATAACCAGCGTAAATATCTGCATTAAAAGATAGCTCTGCCAGTTTTCAAAATTAATAACCATACATATTAATATAATAACATCCAGTAAAAGTATAATCAAAGGTATTCCTATATTAAACGACCAGCCGCTGAACCCAAGTGCAAAGTCTATAACCACAACAAGAAGCATTGCTCCAAGCATCTGGACAAATATTTTTTTAATATGGCCATCCCTTTTATTTACCGAATACTGAAGGGTAAGTACTATATAAAATATTGCCCCTCCTGTAATAATTGACCATTTTATCCCATAATAATTATAATAATTAATAACTACTAAAAATATTTCCAGGACTATTGAAAAATAACTTGCAATATTTATAAGCTTTTTTAACATCCTTGTCTTATTTCTTATATCTGGGTAAATATTTCTAGCACCATCGCCATCACCAGACAAAACCATGCCGCAGAAAAGGCATATAGTAGTTTCATCATTAATTGCTACACCGCATCTTTTACAACTGTTCATAGTACACACCATTGCTTTCTATTGTTACATCCACGCCATGTTCTGCCAGCAGCGTAAAAAAGCGTCTTTGTATTGATACATCCGCCAGCGTTGATGTAAATGTAAAAACCAGTTCCCCATTGTATGAAACTACTGCCCCTTTTATATTCTGTCCTGTAGATACAGAAATCATTGAATAAAAACGCTTTATATAATCTTTGTATGCATCTTCTATAGCTATATTCCCTATATTGGTAAGCGTAGAAGTACCTGCCCTTGCAGATGATTTGTAAACAAACCTCATTGCTATTTTCTTTATAAAAAATGGTATTGAACGCAGGAATATATTTTTCTGGTTTGACACATTATATGAAAAAAGCTCTTCCAGATGTTCTTTATTTATTTGGCTTTTAAGGCTGTCTTTTATCTTATCAAGGACTTCTTCAAATGTATAATCATCCTTTTCAGCTTTAAAAAGCGCACTTACCATTACAAAAAAGTTCCTGGTAGTCATTGAATCAAAATATGGCCTTAGGTTTACAGGCACACATATAACAACAGGCCTGGAAGATGGCTGCCCATGAAGGTATTCACAAAAAACAGAGTATGCAAAAAGCCCTGTAAGGTATTCATTTATGCTTGCCCCGAAACTCTTCCCTGCTTTTTTAACTTCATCTAACGGCATATATCCATGTATGACACCCAGTCCGCCTGCTACAAGTTTCTCACCTTTCACTTCAACTGCCCTTGCTGTTTTATATCCTTTTGCATGGCTTTTACGGTAATTTTTAAGGTAACTGTCCTCTGTATTAAGTGATGTTACATCAGAAAGCCCGCTCCCCTGTTCCCCCTCTATTCCTGGATGCCTTAAACGCAGGTACTGGTACACAAGTTCGCGCAGGAAGTTAATGCCTCCCATTCCGTCAGCAAGCACATGGAATACTTCAAGGTTAATCCTTTTCTTATAATAAGTTACCCTGAAAAGGTAGTTGTTATTAGCATACGGCTCTATATACCGGCATGGGTAATCACTTTCTTCCTCAACAAGTGGCGGTCTTTTATTATTTGTTTCAAAATAGTACCAAAAAACACCCTTCCTCATATGGACATTAAATGTACCAAAACCAGGAAGTACCATGTCAAGTGCTTTCTGCAGCACCGCCCTGTCAATTTCCTCATCCAAATCAACAGCTATCCTGTATACATTTGTCATTGTATGCGTTGCAATAGCTGGAAAAAGATTGGCTGTATTGTCAAGCTTCTGCCAGTTTGTTTCTGTACGTTTTCTGGTTTTAACTCTCTTTTGTTTTATATTTTCTGTTATATTGTCTTCCATATATACATAAACCCTTGCGCTGTTACTAATAAAAATATTACACTAGTTATTTCTGTTACATCCCAATTATACAAAAAAATAAAGTTGTTTACAAGAAAATATACATTAAATTTTTTATACTGCCGCTATCCCACACCATCCCCCGAATTTATAATAGTCCATGACGGGCCGCCTTCTGACAGCAGTGCCAGAAACTATTATGTAAAATACAAAGACTATATTAAAAATGTTGCTTCCAGTGAAATTTATGCTACATGGCCAGAAGCAACTTTATATGCAAATATACTTGCTATCCAGTCTATAACCCTTAACAGGGTATATACTGAATGGTACCGTAATAAGGGCTATGATTTCACTATTACTTCCTCTACTGCTTATGACCAGAAATGGATTCCTGGGCGTAATATATTTAATAATATATCACGGGCAGTTGACACTATTTTTTCAAATTACCTTTCAAAACCAAATGTGACACAGCCTTTATTTACACAATACTGTGATGGCAGGCAGGTTTCATGCCCTGACTGGATGCGCCAGTGGGATTCTAAATACCTCGGTGACCAGGGATATTCTGCCATTGAAATATTAAGAACTTTTTATGGCAGTTCAATATATATTAACACTTCTGAGGAAATATCCGGCGTGCCTGCTTCATGGCCTGGTTTTAACCTGACGATAGGTTCAAGCAACAGTAAGGTTAAACAGATGCAAGACCAGTTAAATGTCATATCAAAGGCATATCCACTTATCCCTAAAATCTCATCCGATGGCGTATATGGTGAAAAGACAGCAAATGCTGTAAAGGTTTTCCAGAAAGTGTTTAACCTGCCGCAGACAGGTATTGTGGATTTCGCTACATGGTATAAGATTTCAATTAAATACGTAAAACGGAGTATAATTTTTAAAAAATAAAAACCACAAGACCACTTATTTAAAGGCTTCACAAGGCTTTGATGTAACTATTTTGTAACTAATTAATTCTTTCTTATTAAGTGCAATTATATCTTAACCTGACTATATACACTTAATAATACAATTATAATATACTAGAAAAAAAACAGTAACCAACAACAAAAAGGTTACTGTTTTTTATTTTATATATCCTGTTAATTTGCTCATTTGTAAATTATTCTAAAAAATCTTTATGCAACCTGGTCTTTGCCTTTTAATGTAATTTTATAACCTTCTTTTAAAATTTATAAAACACTTGTACATATTACTTTTTATTAGGCTTGCTTTATTTCTGCCTATACCCTAAACCAATTAGTTATGGATAAGGAATTATGTCAATGCCCTTCAATGGGTTTACTCCATTTTTACTAAAAGAACAAAAGGTAAGAGATACAGAGTATTGTGTCAATGCCCTTTAACGGGCTACTCCCATTTCTACAGTATTCAATATTTAGACCTGCAGGAGATGTTTGAATGTGTCAATGCCCTTCAACGGGCTACTCCCATTTCTACGATAATCGTGCTAGTAGTAACAATAGGTTATTTTAATGTCAATGCCCTTCAACGGGCTACTACTATTTCTA
>CAJTXH010000176.1 GCA_910580005.1 uncultured Lachnospiraceae bacterium
CTGCGCTGTTCATAGTAACAACCAGTGCTTCCAGCACTGGTTATGTACACATTTTTTTGTTTATCTTATAATTTTGCATTTGCAGCGGATTTTCCTGCAAGAAACCCTGTTGACCATGCTATCTGCAAGTTATATCCCCCTGTCATTGCATCAACATCTATTACCTCTCCTGCAAAATACATTCCTTTTATTTTTTTGGACTCCATTGTTGCAGGACTGATTTCCTTAACCATAATACCGCCTTTTGTAATAACAGCTTCATTATAGCTGCGCAGTCCCGCTGGTGTCATTACAAGCCCTTTTAGAAGGTCTGTAAGCCCTGCTCTTTCCTGTTTTGTAACAGAATTAACTTTTTTATCTGCATCAATTCCTGAAAGTGCAATTATTACAGGAATAAGCTTTGCTGGCAGGAGCCTTCCAAGGCTGTTTTTAAAATAACTGTTCTTACATTCTGAAAAATCCCTTAATATTCTCTCATTAAGCTGCTGTTTTGTCAATGCAGGTTTTAAATCTATAATAAATTTCATGCCTGTTAAATCTTTTCCTGACATATAACAGCTTGCCGTAAGAACTAATGGGCCACTTATGCCAAAATGCGTAAAAAGCATTTCGCCCATTTCCTTATATAAAACCTTCTTTCCATCCATAAGGGTTAACTCCACATTACGCAGGGAAAGCCCCTGTAGTTCCTTTGCAAAGCCCTCTTTAATATTTACAGGCACAAGCGATGGTGATGTTTCTTTAACAATATGCCCTGTATCTTTGGCAAACCTGTACCCGTCACCTGTAGAGCCAGTAGACGGGTAAGAAACACCACCCGTTGCAATTATAACAGCATCTGCTTTTAGTGTTTCTGTTCCTTTTCTGCCGCTTCCATCAAGATATTTTATATCTACGCTTTTAAAAATACCATTTTCTGTATTTATCCTCTGCACTTCTGTATTATAATAAATCTGGACATTCCTTTTTTCAAGTGCACTTTTAAAAGTCTTAATAACATCAGATGACTTTCCAGAGACCGGAAAGACCCTGCTGCCACGCTCTGTCTGTAATTTTAAACCGCTGCTTTCAAGGAAACCCATTAATTTCTGGCTGTTTAGTGCAGAAAATGCACTGTACAGGAACTTGGGGTTTGATACAACATGAAGAAGCAGGTTCTGTATACCACTGTTATTCGTGACATTGCACCTGCCTTTTCCTGTTATATAAAGCTTTTTGCCAAGTTTCTCATTCTTTTCAATAATAGTAACACTTGCACCAGCGTCTGCTGAAGCAGCTGCTGCCATTATGCCAGCAGCACCACCACCAATAATAATAACGTCTGTTCTTTTCTCCAATACTTTCCTCCGTGTGCCACGCTGGTGTCTGGGGATATTGGTGCTGGATATGTACGCAGGTTTCCTGCCGCAAAGAAAATTGATGCTTCCAGGGCACGCTTGCGCTACGACGGCTCACGCAATGGCGCATAAAATCCCTATGCCACAAAAAACTGTGGCATTGAATACGGGATTTAAACGCCGGCGGCGCCATAGTGCCCTGTCAGCATGCAATATTTCTTTGCGGCATTTGAAACCTGCTGTATATCACAACATCCCACACACAATATTCCCTCTAAAACCAGCAATGGCAGTTTAATCTAATTGCCATTCTGCTTAATATACCATTAACTGGGATTGTTTCTAACCCACAATTAAAACTTACTTGGTTTTATTAATAAGAGCACCATTTATATAACAGCAAAATCTCATCATACAATTTACAGTTATTCTGTGTAATGCTGTAAATTTACAGTGACAGGTTTCACGTGCCAGATGCCAGTAATATTCCGTAAAAGGGGCACTTTAACCCCACCGGCATTTAAGTTCCTGTGTCACAGAAGAAACATGCGTTTCTTTTGGGGCGCAGGAACTTTATGTGCCGTTGCGTGGGTTATCGTAGCGGAAGCGTGCCCCTGTACGGAATATTCTGGCTCTGGCACAGAAACCGTCCGTTTTTACACCAAAACAGGATAACTGGAAACTAAGCTCCAAGCAAACCACAGACAAGTTTTACTGCCTCTGATACTGTATGGCGGCGTACTTCATTCCTGTTTCCTTCAAAACAGTATTTCCTTACATCTGTTGTTCCCTTATAATACACACATATATAAACTGTTCCTGCTGGCGTGCCGTCTTCTGCTGCACCAGGCCCTGCATAACCAGTTGTTGCCACTGTTATATCTGAACCTGATAACTTTGCTGTCCCTTCTGCCATCTGCTTTGCTACAGTACTGCTTACAGCAGTATATTCTTTAAGGTCTGCTTCACTTACCCCAAGAACTTTGTGTTTTACTGCATCTGAATAAGTAATATATCCTTCTTCAAATACTTCCGAAGCCCCAGATACATCGACAATACATGATGCAAGCATCCCGCCTGTTAATGATTCGGCTGTTGAAATATGAAGCCCCTGCTCTTTCAGCATTTTTACCATCTTTTCTGTATCTTCCATAACCTGCCCCCTTTACATATTCCCATCCTGCATTATTTTCCAGTTCTTTACCAGATAATCAGCAAGTGAAACTACTGTTAGTATTATGGCAGCATAAATAAATATTAATTCTATGGTATTAATAAATGCACCTTCAAAGTTTACTATTAAAAGCACTGACATAACCATCTGCGTTACTGTCTTAATTTTGCCCCACCAGCTTGCTGCAAGGACTATGCCTGCATCTGATGCCACAAGCCGGAAACCGCTTATTATAAACTCCCTGCTTATTATAATTATAACACCCCATACAGGCATAGGGTTCTCTTGTATTGAAACAAAACAGATAAGTGCAGCACTTACTAAAAGCTTATCTGCAAGTGGGTCCATAAATTTGCCAAAGTTTGATACAAGGTTATACTTGCGTGCTATATATCCGTCCAGTGTATCTGTAAGGCTTGCCACTATAAATATAATAACAGCTATGTAATTTGAATACTTTACAACATTTGTAAGCATAAAAAACACAAAGAAAGGAATCATAATTATACGAAGCATTGTAATTTTATTAGGTAAATTCATAAAACCCTCCCATGCCGCTTCCACCGGCACAAATAGTAATGAAAATTAATTTACAACATCACCTGCCAGGTCATATCCGTCTGAACCTGTAATCCTTGCTTTTATAAAATCCCCTGACATAAGCTGCCAGTCTGTTTTTACAAAAACATATCCATCCACATCTGGTGCGTCCATATATGTCCTGCATATATAAACCCCGTCTTCTGGAAGATAGCCGTCAACTATTACATCCATCTCTTTGCCAGTTAGCGGCTTGTTTTTTTCAAATGCCACCTGCTGCTGTATCTCCATTATTTCATTACGCCTTGCTTCTTTTATTTCTTCTGGTATCTGTCCCTGCATTTCTGCGGCAGGTGTATCTTCTTCTTGTGAATAAGTAAATACACCAAGCCTGTCAAACTTTATTTTCCTGACAAATTGTTTTAGTTCTTCAAATTCTTTTTCTGTTTCTCCTGGGAAACCTGTAATAATTGTTGTCCGGAGTATTATATCTGGTATGCTGTCCCGGAGTTTCTCTATTATTCCAGAAAGCTGTGTGCTGTCTGTACGCCTTCCCATACGTTTTAATACGCTGTCTGAACCATGCTGCACAGG
>CAJTXH010000177.1 GCA_910580005.1 uncultured Lachnospiraceae bacterium
CCCATCGCTCTTTTTATTGTTCCGAACGGATGCTCTGACAGACACATCCGCTCTAACATTTTTTCCCGGCCAGGCTTCAGAATAAATTTTACCACTTTCACTTTTTCATAATGCCATTTTGTGCTATTTTTTATGGTGCTGTCTTCTTTTCCCTCCGCTTCTTTGTTTTTTTCCAGGTATCTTAACAGATGGACATTACATTCCCCATGTCCTGTCCCATAATAGTATAATACTGTTTCATGGCCATATCCCAGCTTTCCAGTATAAGATGCCAAAAAAGGTACTGCATCAAGTGCAGCCCTGCTTTTTTTCTCCATTGCTACATAAAGGACTACGCTGTCACTGCAACTTGCTGAGTGAAAAATTTATTTTTCACTCTTCCCTCCCATGGAACACCTCCTTTCTGCCTTTTCTTAACAGGATTATTTTACCAAAAACTTTTGCGGTTTATAAAGAATTATTTTTTATTTTTAAAATTAAGGCTAAATAGTAACCCCTTTTTTCGTTTTTTGAACTTTCGTCACCTGAGTTTTTCCATATTCAGTTATCAAAATACAGTTTTCAACTTACTCCCCATGAATCCGAGAGGCTATATTTTTTCAATGGATTTATTGTTAATATTATTCCTAATCAACTAAATTGTTCCTACAGATAACAGTTTAGTTGATTAATATGCTCTCTACCAATTTCCCTTACATTTTTCATTTCAATAATAACTTGTTTACAATAGTACTTGTCATATAATTTTTTCAATAGTTAAAATAAATAATTATTATAAAAAATCAAATCTCTTACCTGCATTAGGAGCATCATACATCGGCAATCTTAAATCCCTCTTTACCTCTGCCATATATGCGGTATGTACCTTGAAGCCATACTTCTATTTTATGTACTTTTTAATCATTTTGTATATAACACGCTCTTTCGGCTTGTATGCTGCGGCTCTCTTGGCGATATTATCAAGCGGCACTTTATCCTCACCCCCGCCAAACACGGCTTTTACTTTGATTACGCTGTTAGTTTTTTTGTGGGAAAGCTGTACTACCGTCTACACATGCCTGGACAGTTTCATGTGCAGGCTGCCATTCCCATGAAAGGAATTATTTTTTGCAATCATGGTGTCTGTATAATCCATTCCCCTAAGAGGAGCTGCCCCTGCAGGCCACAACCTCTGCTCCAGTCCTTAAAGGCAACACAGCACTAAACATCTGTGCAGGACTATCATGGCACGAAACGGGTTCTGGCCACTCCGCCATACATGGCAAAGCGGAAATATATCAGAATATATGCCTGTCCTATTAAATTTTTCAACAGCTTCCAGTAAAAAAATACCTGCATAAAAAACAGTTTTATTGTTTTATTACTGTCATTGCTGTTAAATGTATTTTATAAAAACTAAGGCTTACAGTCCAGTAATCTGTACTGTCCATAAATTGTAATATTACTGTCCCTTTAAAGAAACAAAAAAATAAAAGCCCTTTGTTATAAAAACAACAAACATGGTTTTTACGTGTATGCAAAACCAAACCGGTGCAAACCAGGTGAAGTTATAAAATATATTGGCAGATATCTTGGAAGGCCTGTCATTGCCACATCACTTATTGACCGCTATGATGGTGAAAATGTGACTTTCCATTATAACTGCCATGAAGATGATGCATATGTGGAAGAAACCATCCCTGTAATGGATTTCATAAAACGTCTTATACGCCATATTCCTGAAAAGCATTTTAAAATGATACGTTATGGAGAACTCTATGCAAGACACAGGGAAAATGACAAACATCTGCGGCGTGCTGTTTCCAAAGAAAAACATGAAATCTTCCGCAGTTTTAATAAATGGAGGACTGCAATACTGTATACCTTTGGATATGACCCGCTTAAATGTCTGGAATGTGGTACAACAATGCTTTTTTTAGAGCTTTACTTCCAGCATAAATTTGGTAACAATCCGAAAAAACAAATATGATTAGCTGACAATTTCAAAAAAGAATGTTGTAATACGTCAGGATTTGTGATAAATTGTAGGAAGGGTAACCATGTTGCAGGGTGGACTGGCCTTCCATTTTTTCAGAATGGGGGGGATGCCTATGAAAAATCATTTCGATTTTAAGGACATTATGACCTTTGGTCTGTTCCTTTTGGCATTGCTTACATTTATCTTTAATTTTTGTAAGTAATCCTACATAGAAAAACCACCCTTGAAACTTTGGCTAGTGGACAGGGTGGAATTTCTACCTTCTGTTGGCCAACCCACCTTGTGGGCGGTTACTCTTTTATACCGTTAATATAGCATATCTGCCAGTTCAATTCAAGAGGTTTAGGAAAATTTTCCTGGCAAGCGGATTTGCCATGCCTGCAGCCACTACTTTTTATTATTTTCTAAAATATCCATGTTATCAATAATACTTTTTATTGTAGCAGCTATATACTTTTTTACTTCCTCTGGCTGTCCGTCTGCCATTATATCAAAAATCCCCTCTTCCCTTCCATAAACAATGTAATCAAGTGAAACACCATAAAGTTTAGCAAGCATAAGAAGTGTATCCACCCTTGCCCCGTTGCTTCCATGTTCAATTTTCTTATACCCTGCTATGGACATTCCTATATATGAAGCTGCCATTTCCTGTATCAGTCCCTTTTCCGTCCTTAGCTTTCTTAACCTCCTGCCACTTTATATAATGTCATAATACATTCCATCTTTATCAACATTCTTCATAATTATTAAATATAAATGTGCCTCATTCCACAAGATAAACTGAAATTCCGTTCTGCTTCATTAAATTAATAAAATTCTCCCAGTCTGTTTTTTTCATGGAAATATCATACAGGTTACGCAGAACCAGCACATTATAACCACCTTCACATACCAGCTTTACCAGTCCTCTTATGTAAGGCCTGTCAATGTCCATCATATCTAAAGGCTGTGGCTCTATAACAGTATCTTCAATTAAAATTATCGTATTTAATTATTATTCCCTGGATTGTTTGTCCCCCCTGCATATATTATACATCTTTAGATGCAGGATTACAAATGCTCCAGATTTTACATTATCCTTGAAAAAACAACACCGTCTGGTATAATAAAAACAAGTGAAGTGATATAAATGGATGCACTACATATAGAAAATATGAGTAATACTTTTATTGAACATTCTATAATAAAGAATTTTGTGGTTATGACCGAAAAACAGATAAAAGGCAGTTTATGCCGGGTGCTTGGTGATGGTGTACAATACCAATGGTATGAAAATGATAATAAAATAGTTATTCCTGATGTTTCTATAAATTGTAATACACGTGACAGGAAAAACGTATCATTAACCGGCATCCCACGTATGATTATGGAAGTTTTATCTGATGCAACAGAAAAATATGACCGCAATGAAAAGAAGGATTTACAGCTTGTTATGTTTCCAAATTTAAAAACAGATTTTGATGAATTATTTAATATATAAACAGTGCAGGATTTATTTTAGTAACCATTCGAGACTGTAGATTTAACTGTGTATTGTCGAAAATTGGTATGTAATTCATTAAAT
>CAJTXH010000178.1 GCA_910580005.1 uncultured Lachnospiraceae bacterium
TGTGCACCTGATGAACAGAAACCTGCAAAGTCATGTTCGCCAATAAACGCACCACATGCACTGCGCATTCTGTTTATATTCAGTTCCCCATAATAAAAGTATGCTGTATTACGGTACTGGGGAAGCGGAAATTTTCTGTTTAATATAGTATATTCGTATGTTTTGCGGCACATGCAGTGGCGTGGATGGAAATTCCCTGGCACTTCTTCTGAACATTGTACTACTATATCAGCAGGAAGCCTCTGGTTAAGTGCATATGAAAACTTCTCCGCTGGTATGCGTGAAGAAGTATCAAATACTGCCACATTGCCAAGTGCGTGTACACCTGCATCTGTACGGCTTGCCCCTGTAACGCAGACCTGTTCCCCTACAAGCTGTGAAATGGCCTTATTTAACTCACCCTCTACAGTCGCTTTGCCTGGCTGTAACTGCCAGCCATGGTAATTTGTACCATCATATGCAACTGTAAGTTTTATATGTCCCATAATTTCCTCCTGTTTGCAAAACCTGCATATATCCGGATGCTTTTCATAAATGTAAATGCCATCAGGGGTAAATGCTTAATGAGGTTAAAATGGCAGGTATTTTCCTGCAATTATAATTACTGCAATATAAACAGCCATTACCAGATATGCTGCAATATCCCTGCCTTTATATTCCAGTGGTTTCATTTTCGTCCTGCCGCTTCCACCATTGTAGCACCTTGCATCCATTGCAAGTGCCAGACCGCTTGCACGCCTGGCGGCTGAAACAAATAGCGGTATAATAATTGGCGTCATGTTTTTTATCCTGCTGAATATATTGCCTGACTCAAAATCAGCCCCTCTTGCAAGCTGTGCTTTCATAATTTTATCAGTTTCTTCAACAAGAATAGGTATAAAACGCAGTGCTATTGACATCATCATCGCAACTTCATGTACAGGAACTTTTATCCTGTTTAATGGCCTAAGAAGCTTTTCTATAGCATCTGTAAGCTGGTTTGGTGTTGTTGCAAGTGTCATAATTGAAGAACCTATTATAAGGAATACCAGCCTTAATGCCATAAATACTGTTCTTTCTATGCCCTCTTCTGTTATGGTAATTATCCCAAACTTTACAAGGACATTTCCGCCAGAAGTCCAGAAAAGGTTAAGCATAGCTGTAAAAACCAGCATAAACAGTACTGGTTTTATACCTCTTACCACAAATCCCAATGGGACTTTGGATAGTTTTATTATGCACCAGAAAAAGAGTGCTGCGATTATGTAACCACTTAACTGTTTAAAGCAAAAAAGTGATATAATATATGCAAATGTACAAACAACTTTAACACGTGGGTCTAATTTATGGATAACCGAGTCTGATGCATAATACTGCCCTATAGTTATGTCACGTATCATAAACTAATATCTCCATTCTTTATAAGATACCAATAAAAAACAAAAAGAACTGTTTGGTATTTATGCGTTACTATTCACAGTCAATTAAATTCGAGGATTTTTGGCATGTTTTGTGTCAAAAATACGAGTTTTATGGCGCCATTTTGCATGATTTTCTGCAAAATGTGTGCATCAACAGCGCTGAAAGCGCTGCTGGTTGCTATGAACAGCGTAAGCTGTGAATAGTAACATTTATGCCCCTTTAAGCCAGTTATATATTGCATCTATGCTTTCACCCGCAGTTACAGGTTCTCCTTTAATATCTGCACCTGCCTCTTTTAGCTGGTGTATTACCTTTGCTGGCTGCGGCACACCAAGCCCTATATTCTCCAGTTCTTTTTCAAACTGGAACACCTGTCCCGGTTTTCCATCAAGAACAATTTCACCTTTATTCATTACAATCATCCTGTCAACATAACCAGCTAAATCTTCCATGCTGTGTGATACAAGTATTATTGTAGTATTATTTTCTTTATGAAGTTTTTCCAGCAGCCCAAGTATTTCATCCCTTCCAGCAGGGTCAAGCCCTGCTGCTGGTTCATCAAGCACAAGGACTTCAGGCTGCATTGCAAGTACCCCGGCTATAGCTACACGCCTTTTCTGGCCTCCTGAAAGGGCAAATGGTGACACATCTAAAAGGCTGTCATCTATTCCAGCCATTTTCAGTGCATTAAATGAACGCAGCTCTGCTTCAAGCTGTGACAGCCCAAGATTCTTAGGTCCGAACTGCACATCATTAATAACAGTTGTTTCAAAAAGCTGGTGTTCAGGATACTGGAATACAAGCCCTGTCTTGCTTCTTAGTTTACGCATATTGTATGATTTATCATAAATATTCTGCCCGTTATAAAAAATTTCACCACTTGTTGCCCGTTCAAGCCCGTTTAACAACTGTACAAGTGTTGACTTTCCAGAACCAGTATGTCCTGCAATCCCTGTAAATTCACCATCTTTAATTTCTATATTTATATTTTTAAGAGCATGTTTTTCCTTTCCTGTACCTGCTCCATATATAAAATTCACATTTTGCAATTTAATTGACATATATTATAAACCTCTGGCTTTAATTTTTAATAATATATCTGTAAGTTCCTCTATATATAAAATATCTTCTGGTATATTTATGCCTTTTTTACGTAGACCAACAGCAATTTTGGTAACTTCAGGAATTGCAAGCCTGTATCTTGCGAGTTCTTCACTTCTTGCAAATATCTGTCTTGGCGTGCCCTTCATTTTAACCTGTCCTTCAGACATAACATACACAAAATCTGCCCCTGTTACTTCTTCCATATAGTGTGTTATAAGTATTATTGTAATACCCTCTTTTTTATTTAATTCCTTAACAGTTTTTATAACAGATTTTCTTCCAGCAGGGTCAAGCATCGCTGTTGGCTCATCAAGCACAATACATTCTGGTTTCATTGCCAATATCCCTGCTATTGCAACACGCTGTTTCTGTCCGCCTGAAAGCTGGTTAGGGGACTCTTTCCTATATTCATACATACCAACACTTTTAAGGCTTTCTTCTACACGCCGCCATATTTCCTCTGTTGGCACACCTATATTCTCCGGTCCGAAACCTACATCTTCTTCAACAACATTTGAAATAATCTGGTTGTCAGGGTTCTGGAATACCATTCCTGCTGTCTGCCTTATTAATAAATTATTATCATGGTCTGATGTATCCATGCCATCTACATATAAAGTACCTTCTGTTGGTACAAGCAATGCATTAAGGTGTTTGGCAAATGTTGACTTTCCAGAACCATTAGCGCCAAGCACAGCGATAAAATCCCCTGCCTTTACTTCTATATCAATGCCATCCAATGCCCTTTTTATCCCAGTTACATTGCCTTCTTCATCACGTCTTGAATATTCATGTACAAGTCCCTTTGCATCTATAAATGATTTCATTCTGCAATTCTCCTGCTAAAAATTGTACTATGCAAATACTTATTTATAATGACACCTTTCAACTTAATTGTCAACCTTGCAGAAGTGTTATTCAGAACAAAAGCATGAATGAATAAAGGCGGATGCATTTCCATGCATCCGCCTTTGGAGAAGGTATTTTTGTTACTTATGGGGTGTAGCAAAAACTATATAATGTAT
>CAJTXH010000179.1 GCA_910580005.1 uncultured Lachnospiraceae bacterium
GTATTAACAGAAACGGGCAGTCTGTTGCCATTGTCCTGAATACATCATCATATGGTGTCCCTTTGTCTGGCATTGTACTTTTATCCTTTCAATTATAACAATTTTAACAGCAAAAAACAATAAAATATCTAAATTATTTTATACATATGATATATTAGAACCATTGTATAAATCAATTGCCATTTAT
Source organism: uncultured Lachnospiraceae bacterium (assembly GCA_910580005.1). Classification (GTDB taxonomy): domain Bacteria; phylum Bacillota; class Clostridia; order Lachnospirales; family Lachnospiraceae; genus Butyribacter. The sequence goes on from CAJTXH010000179.1 coordinate 188, forward strand.
ACCAAATTAATTCTTATTTTTTTATGTAAAAATCCCATAAGTTATTTTTATCTAAATAAACTCATGGGATTATATTAAACTATAATATTTTTATAATTCTTTTTAATGAATATTCTTCTGCATTACCTGGGCTGTATTCCTGCCTACTTCTTCCAGTGTTTTTTCTTCTTCTTGCCTTCTGTTTTTTCCTCTTCTGGTGAACCAGTTTCTTCTTTTTCACCATACATAGCTTTGTTAAACTGCATGAGAAGGTCTTTCTGTTCCTGCGTCATGCTTGTTGGAACCTGGACTACAAGTGTTACATAATGGTCGCCACGCACCTGCTTGTTACGCAATGATGGGACACCTTTATTCCTTAAACGTACCCTTGTGTCTGTCTGTGTGCCAGGTTTTACGCTATAAATAACTTCGCCATCTATAGTCTTTATATAAACGTCACCACCAAGCGCTGCCTGTGTAAATGTTATAGGTGCAGTAGAATATATATCCCTGTCCTGGCGTTGGAAAAGCGGATGCCTGCTTACAAGCACTTCTACAAGCAGATCGCCTCTGCCGCCGCCATTTATTCCTGGTTCGCCTTTATCACGTATCCTTACGCACTGCCCATTATCTATACCAGCAGGTATTGATACTGAAATCTTCTTGCGCTTGCTGACATAACCACTTCCACTGCATACAGGACATTTACTTTTTATAATTTTACCTGTACCACGGCAGTCAGGACATGACTGTACATTCCTTACAACACCAAACAATGACTGCTGTGTAAATACTACCTGGCCTTTGCCACCACATTTTGGACATGTTTCAGGTGATGTGCCTGGTTTAGCACCCGTTCCATGACAGTCATGGCACTCCTCTTTTAATGTTATGTCCAGTTCTTTTTCAACACCAAAACATGCTTCTTCAAATGTAATCCTTACTGATGTACGGACATTCTGCCCTTTCATTGGTCCATTGCTTTGTGCCCTTGAACGTCCTCCGCCGAAAAAGTCACCAAAAATATCTCCAAAGATATCTCCCATGTCCATTCCGCCAAAATCAAAGCCGCCGCCACCAGCGCCGCCCTCAAAAGCAGCATGGCCAAACTGGTCATACTGGCGTCTTTTATCAGCGTCACTAAGCACCGCATAAGCCTCAGAAGCTTCTTTAAACTTCACTTCTGCTTCCTTGTCGCCTGGATTGATATCAGGGTGGTATTTTTTAGCCAGCTTGCGGTATGCTGATTTAATCTCTGAATCAGAAGCCCCACGGTCTACTCCAAGGACTTCATAATAATCTCTTTTATCTGCCATAAATATTGCTCCCCTGGTTTTTTATAACCTCTAAGAACTTCTTGCTACGTTCCAAACTATGCCGCTATAGCAGCAAAGATAAAAATAATTTAACCTGTTTTTATATTTACTGGTGTGTAAAAGGCACGCCTGCTGCCATAGAAACTCCCTGGCAAAACACCATACATAATGCCTTGCCAGAGAGTTTTCCAAAGCAGGAATCCTGCCCTGTAATTTTTATTTTTTATACCTCGCGGTAATCACCATCAACTACATCATCATCTGCCCCTGCATTTCCTTGTGATGCGCCCATATCAGGACCCATTCCACCCATATCAGGGCCTGCTGCCTGTGCACCTTCATACATCTTCTGGAATACATTCTGTGCACTTTCCATAAGTTTCTCTTTGCCAGCCTTTAATTCGTCAATATCACTGTCTGACATGCTTTCAGGATTTGTCCTGTCAACAACAGCCTTAAGGGCATCAATATCTGCCTGCACTTTTCCTTTTTCTGAAGAATCAATCTTGTCACCTACTTCATCGAGTGCCTTTTGTGTCTGGAATACAAGACTGTCAGCATCATTACGTGCATCAATGCCTTCTTTGCGCTTCTTGTCTTCTGCTTCAAACTGTGCTGCTTCCTTTACAGCCTTGTCAATTTCATCATCAGACATATTTGAGCCTGCTGTAATAGTAATATGCTGTTCTTTGCCTGTGCCAAGGTCTTTAGCAGAAACATTTACAATACCATTTGCATCAATATCAAATGTAACTTCAATCTGTGGCACACCACGCCTTGCTGGTGGGATACCATCAAGCCTGAATTGTCCAAGTGACTTGTTATCCTTTGCAAACTGGCGCTCACCCTGTAATACATTTATGTCAACTGCACTCTGGTTATCAGCCGCTGTAGAGAATACCTGGCTCTTCTTTGTAGGAATTGTTGTATTCCTTTCAATAAGCCTTGTAGCAACTCCGCCCATTGTTTCTATTGAAAGTGAAAGCGGTGTTACATCAAGAAGCAGGATATCGCCGGCACCTGCATCACCAGCAAGCTTTCCGCCCTGGATAGATGCACCAAGTGCCACACATTCATCAGGGTTAAGTGACTTGTTAGGGTCATGGCCTGTAAGCTGTTTAACCTTATCCTGTACTGCTGGTATACGTGTTGAACCACCTACAAGGAGCACCTTGCCAAGTTCTGAAGCCGTAAGCCCTGCATCCTTTAAAGCATTGGTTACAGGTGTTGCTGTCCTTTCTACAAGGTCATGTGTAAGCTCATCAAACTTAGCACGTGTAAGGTTCATATCAAAATGCTTAGGTCCTTCTGGTGTAGCAGTAATAAATGGCAGGTTAATATTTGTTGTTGTAGCTGATGAAAGCTCTTTCTTAGCCTTTTCTGCTGCTTCATTAAGCCTCTGGAGCGCCATTTTGTCTTTAGAAAGGTCAACGCCCTCTGCATTTTTAAACTCCTGTATCATATAATCAGTGATTTTCTTATCAAAATCATCACCACCAAGACGGTTATCACCTGATGTTGAAAGAACTTCGATTACACCATCACCAATGTCAATAATGGATACATCAAATGTACCACCACCTAAATCGTACACCATTATTTTCTGTTCTTTTTCATTATCAAGACCATAAGCAAGCGCTGCTGCTGTAGGCTCGTTTATAATACGCTTAACATCAAGGCCTGCAATCTTTCCTGCATCCTTTGTAGCCTGGCGCTGTGCATCATTAAAGTAAGCTGGTACTGTGATAACAGCTTCTGTAACCTTTTCACCAAGGTAGCTCTCTGCATCTGCCTTTAACTTCTGGAGTATATAGCTGAAATTTCCTGTGGTGAATACTTTTTATCATCAATGGATACCCTGTGG
>CAJTXH010000180.1 GCA_910580005.1 uncultured Lachnospiraceae bacterium
TGTATTCATCATTTCCTGTATTATTTGCAACCGCCAGGAACAATACAAGGAATTTATTCCCTTTTTTGGGTTTGTCAACATATAAATCACTTTTTAATGATTTATACTCCTTTAACCCTAATATCTTAACAGAATGTTCAGAATCATTGTAAGGTGTATCTTCTGATAAATCAAATGTTTCTGTTTTATCATCACCGGTTCCACCTGAAGGAGTTTCCTGTGGGGTTTCATCAGGAACTGCAGGGGATGCTGTTTCTTTCTGTTTTCCATTATTCTGTATATTATCTTTTTTACCAGTATTATCTGGAACCGGGGTGGCAGCATTATTTTGTGACATGCCAGAAGATAAAGATGTACTTGTGGAAGATGTATCAGTTTTTCCACACCCGTTTAATGCAATGCATAATATAATACATAGTACCAGAGTATATTTTTTCATTTATTTCCTCCTGAATTATACATAAAAATATATCATAATCTGGCAGGGTAAACCAGATTTCCTCTAAACTGCACCCCTAAATAGGCGCACCCCTAAAATAATACCCCTCCTCTTATGAGGAAGGGCATTACAAATTACATTTAATTGAAAATTATGCTATTAATTATCTGCCATAACCTAAATGTTCTGTACGTAAATCAGTATCATCTTTCACGCCATTAGGTTTAGTAGAATATAAAACTGCTGCTTTGTCTGCAAGAACAGTAACATCTTTAGATATAGAAAGTGTTGTGCCTGCAACTGTAGCTGTTATTCTATACTTGTCGCCAATTTCAGCACCAGTAATCTTTAAATTACCAGTAGAATTGCCAATTGTTTTAAAGCTGTTAGGCTTATGTGCAAGTGCATTTGTATTCTCAACAACATTACTTACAGTATATTCACATTCAACACTATTATCATCATTTCCTGGTAAAAGTTCTCTTGTATACTGGTCAAATACCATAGCTTTATAGGCTTCTCTTTGATTAGCGTCAATAATTTTTTTATTGCCATTATCATCAAATTCGTATTGACCTTTCCTATTCTTATAAGCTTTTTCTGCTTCATTAGAATATTCATCAATTCCAGACATATTAAGCTCACCAAGTGTACCACTTTCAGGCCATTTAATTTCAGCTATTGCTGATGGTGCATCTGAAATAGTAACAGATTTCTTTACCATTTCAGGCTTAGCTCCTTCTGCGCCTACGTTAAGTCTTAATTCTTTGATAGCATCTTTTCTGGATTTCAGCACATCATTTACATTATATAAGTCACTCCATTTAAGAACATCATCTTTGATTTTCTTAATTTCAAAACCATTCCATTCAGTTGTATATCCATCAAATGATGAGTTAGCTTCCATAGAAATATATTTTCCAGGGATATTTACTGTCTTTCCATCAACAGTACCTGATACTGTGAAACAGTTTGTGTGAGCCCAGCTAATACCATATTTCCCTACTACTTGGATTTCTATATCTTGGCCATTGTCAGGTTTAACATATTCTTTAAATGCAGCACCACTCATGTTGCTTGATGCACCATTTGGTTCTTCACTTAAAGCTGTTTTTATTTGCAGCCTGTTATCAAGACCATCAATCTTTAAATCATGGACTTGATCAATTGGGACTATAGTATATGTTTCTGTTTTAACTTTGCTTACATTATCCCATTTAGATATATCAGTTTCATTTAGGCTAACATCATTTTTAATTCTGGCAATAGAATATTTAACATTTCCACTTGTATTGACTTTTCTTTTCCCTTTCTCTTCTTTGCCATTTTCATCTTTTATTGTATTGCCATTTTCATCCTTTAATGTATATTCTTCTTCTTCTGCTTTGAAATTAAATATTAAATCATCATCATTATTACCTGATGCCCCAGTTCCGCCAAACAATGTTAATGGTTTTTGCCAATCTGTGTGATTTTCAGCATATCCATATACACCATTTCTAATGCCTAAAACATTTATTTCTTTATCTATTTCAGGTGCACTTGTTTCAACTTTAATACCATAATAATAATTATTATTCTCACCAAGTTTTCCCTGATATCCCAAATTAAAGAACTCTTTTACTGACGGGCTGTTATGTGCAAATATATCAGGATCCTCATTAACCATAGGCTTGCCATACTGGTCAATAAATGTAAATCCATTCCAGTCACCTATTGCAGGTTTTCTTGTATCACCATCTACTACTGTATCACCGGAAATCCTTCCTTCATCACCGCTAATATCAACAGTTTCAATAGTTGTAGGACGTCTCTTATCTGAAACATTAAATAACATATTGCTGCTTTCCCCACCCAGTACAATAGTTGTTAATGATACTGGTCTGTCCTGGTTATCAAATGCAGTCTTATCTATATAACCTGTTTTTTCGTCTGTATCATCCCAGTAAATTCCTGCTGTACCATCATTTTCTTCCTGGATCCTTAATGTACCAACACTTGAATTTAATGTTAATGTATTTGTAGAACGTACAATAGTTTCATAATTTGTTACATTTTTGCCATTTGTATCTGTAGCAGTATAAGGAATTTTTACATCCTTGTCACCATCAGCAACTGTGCCAACAGGAGCACTTAACACAAGGCTTTTAAGCATTGCATTAGCATCAATTATAAAGTTCTTAGAACCCCTTTTACCTGTTTTATTAGCAACCCATGTTCACTTCACCACCACGGTCTACCCACATACCTGGATTTATATCAATAGCAGCATATCTTTCACCATTGACAGTATATTTTTTCTTACTATAATCAAGAGGGCTCTTTACCAACTGAGGGTTGTCACTTATAAAAGTGATATGGCCATCCCCTGAATAATTATCAATATCTAATACATTGCCATTCTGGTCTAATGTCCTGTAAAGAAGTACATAGGTATTTTCTTGGAAATCCACTGGAAGCTTTTCTATTGGAGGTTTTGTCAGATCGTTTTTATTTAAGAATCCTGCAAACTCAACAGTATCAGCTGCCTGTGCCATGCCTACCTTAATTGAAGTATTTACTGATGTTCCTGTCTTAACATGCACTCCTGTAACATAAATTGATGACCCGTAAATAAATTTATCTTTATCTCCCTTATTATTTTCGCTTTGCGTTATTGTAATTCTTCCTGCACTCCTGTCAACACTGGTACAAGCCGGAGATGTAGTCCAGTTGATAGTTTCCGATTCCCTTATGCTTTCACCATACTGGTTCTTCACATCATAATAAATATATGCTGTTGTACCATCTTCACTTGTAAGGGCTTCTTTTGATGTAATCTCAATGCTTGCCACATATGAGTCTTTAACTTCAACATCCTTGCTTACGCTTGCTTCACCAAGTGTAGCTG
>CAJTXH010000181.1 GCA_910580005.1 uncultured Lachnospiraceae bacterium
AGGATAGTGGCTTAATACCACTGTCCTGTTATTATCCCTAAGTTCTGCATATGGTTTTATCCATTCAAAAAGTGATGCATCAAACTTTTTGTCATGCAGAAATCTCATATCATGGTTGCCTGAAACAAGATATTTCCTGCCATTTAACCTTTTTAAAAGTGTATTGACTGCCTCGCCTTTTTCAACAGACAGGTCACCAAGTATAACAACTTCATCTTTTTTCTTACGGACAGTCCTGTTCCATATGGCAATCATTTCTTCATTCATCTGCCCAACACTGTCAAAATTGCGGTTGTCTAAAATCCTGGCTTTGTCGTGTCCAAAATGGCAGTCTGCAATATAATACCTCATTTTAATAACTCCTGCACTGGATAGTTTATCAAAATCCTTTTGGATATTTGCACTGCCATCTCCATGCATCTTCACACATCTTATCTATATCCCTCTTTGCCTCCCAGCCAAGCTCTTTTTTTGCTTTTCCAGGGTCAGCATAGCATATGTCTATATCGCCAGGCCTTCTGTCTGTAATTTTATATGGAATTTCTTTACCACATGCTTTTTCAAAATTATGGATTAATTCAAGCACACTGTATCCTTTGCCTGTTCCAAGGTTATAAGTTACAAGCCCTGGATGCAGTCTTAATTTTTCAAGGGCTTTTATATGCCCTTCTGCTAAATCCATTACATGTATATAATCACGGACACCTGTGCCATCTGGTGTATCATAATCATCACCAAATACATTTACAACTTCAAGTTCCCCTGCCGCAACTTTAGCAACATATGGCAGCAGGTTATTAGGTATTCCGTTAGGGCTCTCCCCGATTTCCCCGCTTTCATGTGCCCCTATAGGGTTAAAATACCTTAAAAGGGCAATATCCCAGCTTTTATCAGCCTTGTATATATCCCTTAACATATCTTCAATTATCAGTTTTGTCCTGCCATAAGGGTTAGACACCGATAATGCAAAATCTTCCCTGATTGGCACACTTGCAGGTTTGCCATAAACTGTTGCTGATGAACTGAATACAAGTGACTTTACATTGTACTTTTCCATTGCCATAAGCAGGTTTATAGTTCCTGTTATATTATTATTAAAATATGCCAGTGGTATTTCACAAGACTCACCTACTGCTTTTAAACCAGCAAAATGTATAACTGAAGAAATATCCTCTTTCTCAAATATATCTTGCAAAGCTTCCATGTCAAGCAGGTCATTTTCATAGAATTTAATACTTTTACCAGTTATTTTTTTAACCCTTTCTAATGATTCCCTGCTTGAATTAACAAGATTGTCAAGCACTACTACCCTGTATCCTGCATTAAGAAGCTCTGTTGTTGTATGGCTTCCAATAAACCCAGCACCGCCTGTTACTAAAATATTGTCCATTGTTTCCTCCCTGGATTTTATTAGTTTGCATTTTCCTGTTTTGGCAAATCAACTGTACCAAACTTTGTATATTCCCCAGCCCATGTCTTTGTCCTGCTGTTGCCATCCTGGCGTATATAAATTACCTGGCCGTCCTTTAAACCGCTTAATGTTAATGATGAATTAGCCTTTAATGTCTTTGCACTTGCAGAAGTTCCTGGTTTCTCCTCTTTATCCATAACTGCAACGCGGTAATTTTCACTGCTTGTGCTTGTAATTACAATATCATAACCTTTGCTTGTGCTTTGGTAGTCCGCTTTGACAAGTACAGGTTTTGTCCCGGATGCGCCAGCATCACCCAATACTGTTACATTTTTAATTCCGCCGCCGCCCCATTTATACACTCCGTCTGCTGGTGCTGCTGGTTTACTAACAAGTGTATCACTGCCAGATGTTTCAAGCACTGATGGTCTCTCTAAAGGTATACGTGTCCATTTAGATGCGCATTTCTTTCTTGAATTATTTGGCTCAGTACGCACTTCTAAAATACCACTTTCTGAACCGTCTGAAAGCAGTCCGCCAACTGTAACACCTCTTTTTACACTTTCATTTTTAATAACACCAGAAGGTATCGTTACAGAACCGCCTGAAACTGTTACAATGCGGTACTCAGATAACTTTGGAAGTGTCAATGTGCCAGCCGCATATTGTACAGAAACAGATGGCCCGTTAGCCTGTTTTGCAATATTTAACTTAGTTTCCCTGCCTGGAAGCTTTGGTGCATCATATACTTTTACTGCCCTGTCAGTATTCCCTGCATCATAACAGTCTTTTAATGTAGCATCTGCCGTTTCTGTTATCTTTGATAATCCTTCACCTGGAGTCCTTATATACAATGTCCCGCCCTGGAACTGGAATTCACCAAATACGCCTGATGCTTTGCCATCAGTAAGTTTCTGGTTTTCATCTGGTGTCTGCCAGTTGCTGTATACTGTTCTCCACTCGTAATTTTCCGCCGCCTTTAAAGATGTCTTGCTTGCCCCGGTTTTAATCTCCAGTTCCTGTACAGCACCATTATATCTTACAGAAGAAACTTTATCATTTGCTGGAATTCTTATAATAACTGGTACTTCCATGTCATCTGTTTTAACTGCAATATAATTATCTTTCACATTGCTTAATTTAGATAAATCAATTTCCGTCCTTTTATTGCTGCCAGTTTCATAAAGGTTCCAGGAAGATACTTTAAATACTACTTTGCCTGATTTCCTGCTTCTTGTTGCTGTACCAAAAAACATTTCTTTATCCTGGCTGGCATTTACATACATCTTCTGTTCAGTGCCACTGGCTTCTATATCAGCAGCAGTAACTGCAGCTGATGCATTCTCTGCTCCTGCCCATGTCCATGCTGTAACAGCAAAGGCAACAACTGTTGTCCATTGTAATTTTTTCCTTGTTTCCATAACATTCCCTCCTATTCATATAAACTCTGGCAACTGCCCGCACGCAGTCTGTTCTACGCCTGTTTAGACTTATGGCATATTACTATATTACAAAACTTAATATACACCCAAATTATGTAATAATTATGGCATATTGCACCAGATTTTACAATAATTATATTTTTTCTTGTACATAGCACCATAAACCTATATTTTTGCCGGAAAACATCCCAAAAACCTTCACATCTTGCGGAAGCGTGCCCTGGAATGGAATATTTAGCTGGGTACGGAAACCCT
>CAJTXH010000182.1 GCA_910580005.1 uncultured Lachnospiraceae bacterium
CCTGTATCCATCAGAAATAACTGTATCTAGCGCTATTGACGGAAAATACATATCCAGGCCCAAAACAGGCCGGCCAGATTTTTCCATTAGAAACTTAACATATTTTTCATCGGTAATACCCAGCAAAATAACACCATCTACTTTGCTTTCCTGCAAAATCCTAGGCAGCATCATATCCCTGTAGGTATTTTCTGTTAATAATTCTAAAATTCCGTAACACTCATATTTATACAACATTCTCACAACTTGCTCATATAACTGCCCATAAAAAGAAGCAGAAAGACCATAATATTGTTCTGGTATTATAACTCCTATATTTCCTGTTTTCTTTACAACATCCTGGATTTTAGCTTTTTCAGATACTGTATTTGTATACCCTAAGTTCTCTGCAACATTCTTTATTTTAATCCGCAGCCCGTCACTAACACCTTGTTTACCTGTCAACGCTTTATGGACTGCAACCGTACTAACTCCAACTTCTTCTGCTATATCTGCCAGTGTCACTTTTTTTGACATGCTTATTCTCCAATTAATTTTATAGTTAAAACCAGCCATGCCTTACTCTGCATACCAGCCAGGACATTTGCCATTACCTGTTGTGGTTTCCGCACCCACTGCGGATTGCATTTTAAAAGTTCCATCCTTTTTATCCTCCTCAATAATACTCATTATTCATGGTTTCCCACCAATTCTCCTGCATAGTAAAATTCCTATAAGCAGCAGCACAGGAAATATAATCCCTGCCAAAATGCCTATTTTCAAATTATCTCCCAGAATGCCGGATGCCATTCCAACCACAGCAGGACCACCAGAACAGCCAATATCCCCGCCTAAAGCCAACAGTGCAAACATCCATCCCACCCCTTGGCAATGCGGCAGATGCCTTACTGAACGTCCCTGGCCACATCATTCCAACGGACAGGCCGCAAAGCGCACAGAATACCAGGCTCAGCAAAGGAACTGGCAAATCTCCCTCTGTCTTGGAAATTCCCAGTCCTTTTTCCGCAAATGCAGAAGCCCACTGGCTCACTGCCTGCTCACTTGCCCCTGCATGTCCCCAGCAATAAAAGGAGTGTAACATGTTCATTGCCCTCTCCTTACTTTCAGAAGGACAAGCTTCCACTACTGGGCTTACAAGTACTTCCAAAAGACCGCCACCGATAGCAGACACCATTACCGCAGCCAGAATCCCGGCAAATGCAGACGGCAGAACCTCTGGCAGTACTGTAAGCAAAAGCAGGCCGAAAGCTGACAATATATGAGCCATAACCATAGATGCCCTGTATCCAATCCTGTCCACAAACCCAGCTGAAAGCAAATCAATCAAAAGCTGTACCCCAAAATTAAACGTCACAAGCAGGGTAATCTGTGGCAATGGAATATGATAGCTTTTCTGGAAATACAAAAAAGCAGAGGGGTAAAATTATTAACTACCGCCTGGACAATGTACCCCACAAAACATGCCATGATTGTTTTATTATATTGGTTCTCCATTTTTAATACCACTCCTTCTATAATGTAATTATACCACTCCTTTCCTAAAGAACAATAAAAAATAAACCTTAATTCCATAAAAACGCCCTAAGATATACGTTAATCAATATCTTAGGGCGTGTAAGTCCTGTTACAAAATAAACCTAGGCTTACATACACTTTCTAATAAGCTTATTGTTTATCCATTCCTTATTATACAACTCAATCCAAAATAACATATCAGCATATGTAAGGATGTCAAAATCATTGCCATATAAATCATTCAGTGCCAATGTTTTTATTCTTCCTTGAACATATGTATCATGTCCAGGATTAGTTTCTGGAAAAACAAAAGTTGCCTGGTTTTTAAGTTCATTATAACATTCTGTCTGCCTGTCACGTTCAAAGTCTGATAAAAGAAAAAGATACATAACATATATAGCTGATAAGAAAGCTACTTCATAATTTGCATAAACAATTTTTACCGGCACTTCTTTACCAGCTACTTCATAATTTATTAAGCGGACATTTAATAATGCTGCTGTGATACAGGCACATATTTTATGCCCGTCAATTTTATTTTCTTCATTCTTACCAGTATTAAAATATTTTTCCCGTACCAGACATCTGGCCTCATCATACTGGTAATATAATTTTTTGCACATAGACTCAGAAATATCAATTTTAACTGAATACTTTTTACGCAAACCAGGGTCAATACCATCAAATACATCTTGTGCAGATTTTGCAATGCCTTGTTCCCAAATATATTTAAAAGTATCTTTTTCCATTTAATAATCACCCACACTTAATTTAAAGTTGGAAACAAAATTTTTATCTGATAGACGTTTAATCTTATCTTCAACACTTTCACTTTTGTTTTCTAGTTTAAAGTTGTGAAGCATACTATACTCTGTTTCCATATAACTGGTTTCTTTCCTATACTCCTTTGTAAATACTTCACGCACTTTACTTAACATAATAATTCTCCTTTCAGGATATAATTATCTTCTAATTTTCATAAATTTAAAGAACAGTATAACATAAATAATAGACACCACAGCCATTATAAAAGATGTTGCCAGACAATAACGGCATGCATTAATAATTGCAATCCCCCCATATATAGCAGTAGAAATAATCGTAAGAGCAATCCACTTTCTTGAAAGACCTGACTTCTCTTGCTGCTTATTATCATAAACAGCAAAATACTGGTATGCCATACATATTATCATTGAAATATATGTAGAAAATGTATTGCTATTGAAAATGTCTATCCAATCTATTATATGAATTTTATTGCCAGTCTGGAACATCTTTCCAACCGATAAGCCCATGCAAAAAATCCAGAAAATTATTGGAATAATTATTAACCAGTCAATCTTCTTATCCCCTTTTCCCATACCTTTAAACTCCTTTTTAAAGAAAAATATACAAAGAGTATTATAACATGTACGCAAAAAAAGACAAGTACCGACATTAAATATATTTACTTTATAGTTACTATTCAGCCTTACGGCTTAATAGTAACAAATTAGTGCTTCCAGCACTGGTTATGTACACATTTTACACAAAAAATGTGCAAAATGGCACTGCAAAAATCCTCGAATTTTACTGAAGGCTG
>CAJTXH010000183.1 GCA_910580005.1 uncultured Lachnospiraceae bacterium
CGAAAGCGTGCCCCTGTATGGAATATTCTGGCTCTGGCACAGAAACCGTCCGTTTAGCCAAACCCAGGATAACTGGAAATTATCTTAATTTGATTACAATTTATTCATGCGTTTACCCTGCAAATCCATCCTATTTGCCAGCCAGATAATCAAGTGCTGCCTGCATCTGGTTATCTATGGCAAATTCCTCCCCGTCTTTTGCAAGGGTGCTTTCATCAAGACTGACTTCTATATCAGGCTCAAGCCCTGTTTTATGGATATTTCTCCCTTTAGGGGTATAATACTTTGAAGTTGTCATTTTAATAGCAGTTCCGTCATCCATGCCAAATATAGTCTGCACAATACCCTTTCCAAACGTTTTTGTGCCCACCAGTTCTGCTACGCCATTATCCTGCAGCGCACCAGAGAAAACTTCAGAAGCACTTGCAGAATTGCCATTTACAATAATTGCCATTGGTATTTTTACACATCTGTCATCTTCTGCAAAATATTCTTCTGCAACACCACTTTTATCCTTTGTATACACCAATAACCCTTTTGGCAGAAGCCTGTCAAGCATACCAACCGCTGCTGTTAAAAGCCCTCCTCCGTTGTCACGCAAATCTATAATTAAGGATTTCATACCTGAATCTTCAAGCGAACCCACCGCATTACTAAACTGTTTATTTGTAACCTCTTCAAAGCCAGTTACCCTTATATACCCTGTATTTCCAGCCAGCATCCTTGAAGAAACTGTATTCTCTTCAATAAGCTTGCGTGTTACTTCAATATCAAGGTAATCATTCTCTCCCTTACGTATAATCTTTAAAACTACCTTTGTGCCAGCTTCACCCTTTACCTTGGAAAGGACTGTTGTAAGGTCTTTCCCTGCTGTATTTTCACCATCTACAGCATAAATAATATCACCAGCTTTTATTCCAGCCCTTTCCGCAGGGCCTCCCTCAACAGGCTTGACTATAGATATATCCCCTGCTTCTGTCTTTTCAACATATGCCCCAATGCCGCAATATGTCCCGCTTGACTTTTCAGTGATATCCTTATATTCCTCAGCTGTATAGTATGCGGCATAATCATCACCAAGCCCATTGAAAATACCTTTATATATTGATTCTGCCATTTTCTTTCCATCTACATCATCAAGATAATATTTATCTATATAAGTACCAATAAGCTCTGCCTTTTTTCTGATTTCCTTTTTCACAGCACTTTTACTATTATCCCCCACAAAAAAAGCAGGTTCAATGTTCCCTGTAAATATAAGTGCCATTATTAAAAGCATCATGCATGTTATGCCTGAAACAAGGCCAGTAACAAATACTCTTGAACTCTCTCTTCTATCCATTATTTTCCTCTTTCTGCACAAACATTTATGCATATTATTAAATTAAGCTACGATTAAGATAAAAATACTTTTTCTGCATACAAAAATAATCTATGCAGCAGCAGATATTTTCATGCAAACAAAGCAGCCATAAACATAATATATCAAAAAATGGTATATGTAAACATTTTAAATGCCATATTTTTGTGGCATAGGGATTTTATGGTTACTATGAACAGCGTAGCTGTGAATAGCAACATTTTATGCGCCGTTACGTGGGCTGACGTAGCGAAAGCGTGCCATGGAGTGGAATATTTAGCTGGACAAGGAAACCTGCGTCTGCCCTATATTATTCCTACAAAAGCAAAATGCGGGCTAAGATTTATACTTAACCCGCATTTCTTTATATAATGCATATTAAATGATTGGCATATTAATACTCAAATGTTTCCATATACTTCATATACTTAACTACCATAAGCGCTATCTTAAAAGTTATTGCATCATCAAACACCCTTAAGTCAAGCCCGGTGCTTTTTTCAAGCTTATCAAGCCTGTAAACAAGTGTGTTCCTGTGTATATAAAGCTGCCTCGAAGTTTCTGAAACATTTAAGCTGTTCTCAAAAAATTTATTAATAGTGGCAATTGTCTCCTCATCAAAATCATCAGGGGATTTATTGCCAAATATTTCTTTTATAAACATTTTACATAGCGGCATTGGAAGCTGGTAAATAAGGCGGCCTATCCCAAGGCTGCTATAAGCTATTACATGCTGGTCACTATAAAATATCTTGCCTACATCAAGTGCCATCTTAGCTTCTTTATATGAGCGTGAAACATCTTTAATCTCATTAACAATAGTGCCATACGCCACATGCACCATTGTCATTGCTTCTGTATTAAGCATATCAAGAATTACCCTTGCTGTCTTCTCCATATCGTCATAACCCTCGTTCTGTTTAACCTCTTTTACAAGAATTATATTCCTTTCATCCACCTGTGTAATAAAGTCCCTTGTTTTGCTTGCAAAAAGCCCTTTGACTGTTTCAAGCGCATTCATGTCTTTTTCATTCTTAGTCTCTATAAGGAAAACTATCCGTTTTATACTTGTATCTATATGGAGCTTCTTTGCACGGTTATATATATCTACGAGCAGCAGGTTATCTAATAAAAGGTTTTTAATAAAATTATCTTTATCATATCTTTCTTTATATGCGACTAAAAGATTTTGTATCTGGAATGCAGCGAGTTTGCCAACCATATAGACATCGTCACTGTCACCCTTTGCAAGAATAACATACTCTAACTGGTGCTCATCAAACACCTTAAAAAACTGGTATCCCTGTAAAACCTGGCTGTCTGCTGGAGAGTCTACAAAAGCCATAACAGCTTCTTCATATTCTTCAATATTATTTATAGTAGTAGCAAGAGCCTTGCCCTCTGTATCCATAATACATATATCAATCCTTGTTATATTTTTCAATCCATCTATTGTAGTTTGAAGAACCTGGTTTGATATCATAAATATACCTCCAATATTGTACCTGTGTACTCTCCATTGTTAATGCATAAAAATCTGCCTTGCAATATATCTTACCATCAATTTGCACAAAAGTAAAGTATATTTAGTTAATTTTTTATATATTTTTATTACGGATAGTTACTATTCACAGCCAATTAAATTCGAGGATTTTTGACACGTTTTTTTCGTCAAAAATACGAGTTTTAC
>CAJTXH010000184.1 GCA_910580005.1 uncultured Lachnospiraceae bacterium
TCACAAACACAGGATAACTGGAAATTTATGAAACGGACGTGATTTTCTTATATTTTGAAACAAATTATATCTAATTTCTTTCAACGACTTAGAATATCAACAAAATTTCTCCCTTACCCATATTCTATTATGCGTATATTATTTCTTTCTCCACAATCTCCCTTGCACACGCCCTTATATTATTAAGTCTTCCTGTCCACTCTAAGGCGTTTTCTGCATTTAGATGTTCTGTTATGCCCTGTGACTGCTTCATGCTTTCTATGAGCCTTTCAAAATGTTCCTGTGACTGCTTATCAATATCAACATGGAAATGAAGAAGTCATAGGAAAATATGTAAGAGATCAAGGAAAAGAAAAAGAATACAAGCAATTATCCAGAAAAGTACTGGAACCAAAACAGTATAGCATATTTGATTATATGTAGTGGGGCCACTCTTGGATACCCCGCAGCTTGCTGCGGGGTCGCTCATTTATACAAAAGACTTTGCTCATTTACAATAAAATTTGCATGAAATTTCTATGTCTATTGTTGCAGTTCTTCCTCCCTACGCTTTGTCCTTTTGGCAGTCTGCTGTCTATCCTCATGTTTTTTAACGGGGAACGCCCTGCTTATTCTTTGTTCTTGGCATATTTATTTCCTGACAACTTACTGCCCTTATACCACTGCCATATATCTATAATATAATGCCATCTGGTGAAAATTGTTTATATTTTTTTGACCGCCTTAATCCACCATTTTACAGTAGGGACTTTTTACTGCAGGACACAATGAAGTTCTGTACCATAAACAATTTTTTCACATTTACCAGTTTCATGCACATATACAAGACTATTTCCTAATATTTTAAAAACTTTATTTATTATGCGTATATTTTATACGGAAATTATTGGCATGCGCATAAAACAGGAGTATAATATATATTATTAAAGGGGACACAATATGACAGTCCAGGAAATACTAAACCTGGAAAAATCACAGTACCAAACCATAACGGAGACCTGAAACCAGGAACTTTAAACAGTATTTACAAGCAGGCAGGGCTTAAACAGCCTTGCTGCCTGTAGTTCTTACAGAAAGGAGCATATTTATGCAGAACTTGACTTACCTGGCAGTATTGGAACCATCATCTGATGGCTCATACAGTATCTACTTTCCTGATTTGCCTGGATGTATAAGCACCAGCAACAGCCTTGGGGAAGCTGCAAATATGGCAGCAGAAGCTGCAAGCCTCCATGTGTACAACATGGAGTGTGACAACGAAGAAATTCCTGCCCCGTCTTTAAAACTGTCCAAAGAAGACACTGAAGGAAATGTTATAATGCCTGTGACTATCCACCCTGATTTGTTCCGTATGAAAAAAGACAATGAACGGATTAAAACCAACATCACACTGCCTGCATGGCTCAAACGCATTGCAGAGGAACAGAAAGTAAACTACTCACGGCTTTTGGAAACAGCCTTAATTGACTACCTGCAAATTCCAAAGGCAAAAATCCACTAAAAATAAAACGGGCATGCCTTTATATTTATAGAAGTATAAATGCATGTATAAAACCGCCATTAATGAGAAAGCAGAACCAGTTACAATAACAACGAAAGGATGTGTTATCATGGCACCAGCATTAGCACAAACTAAACTTTACACTAAGGACGATTATTACAACCTGCCAGAGAATGTCCATGCGGAACTGGTTGACGGGCAGTTCTACGGCATGTCAGCACCAGTCAAGACCAACATTTATGATGACCTGTGGATTGATTTTACCAAATTCATATTGTAACATAATGCGGCTCTGGCAGCAGTACACATGATATATCCCATCACGTCCGTTTCATAAAAAATATTTTTAATTATGTTCTGAATATTGTACCCTTCCTGATATGCTAAGTGCATCGGCATTTTCACAATAAAGATGTAAATTGAAACCGGAAGCTTTCAAGGCTGTATTTGACGGGTTTACCAGTGATATAAGGGGAAATTTCCCTGGAAAGATAAAAATTCTTATTTCCTAGGAACAAATGGCCAAATATCTTTCATAAACAGAATAGTAAGCCTGCAATACCACAGTATGAACTTGTCAAAAAACGCATTTTTGACTGGCTTATTTCCCCTGCAATTTTTTTGTTTACTCAATTGCTATTTTTTATTGAGTTTCCGGGACTACTCTATATGTCTAGAATAGCATCATACAGAATTCTCCACAAGCCCCCATAGGGGTTAAGATGTTTTATTACTGCTATTCACTCTATGCATCAGTTAGTTCTGTAGTTAAAAGGAAAATACACCATCCGTTGGTATAAACTTCTTAAAATTTAAAAACCAAGCATATGCATAAGATGCAAAAAAGCTCACATGGTGAGCCTTTTTAAGTGTGTCCGCATTCACATTACTATTTTTCTCCTGCCATCATAATAAATCCGGAAAAAATTTTTCGGCTGTTTTCATCTACAAAATAAGAAAGTTCCGGATGCCACTGTATACCCCAGACAAATCTTTTTGATGGTACGCAAATTGCCTCAACCAAACCATCCTCTGAAACTGCCATGGCAGATACTTTAGGAGCCAATACATGAATTGCCTGATGATGATAACTATTGACCATAATAGTCTCTTTTTCCAACAACTTGCACAATGGGCTGCCTTCTATCATTTTTACAGAATGTACCGGTACATCATATGGTGGCATCTGGTGATGCTCCATGTCAGAGGGATGCTCTGACGGCAAATCCTGATATAATGTTCCTCCCATAATTACATTAATGCACTGTATTCCCCGGCATATTCCCAAAAGCGGTTTATCCTGTTCATATATCATACGAAATAATATTGTTTCCATTTCATCCCGCTCCCGACAACACTGCCCACACATTTTAGAACACTTCTGCGCATACAAATTAGGAGAAATATCCT
>CAJTXH010000185.1 GCA_910580005.1 uncultured Lachnospiraceae bacterium
AACCGTCCGTTTTTACACAAACACAGGATAACTGGAAATTTATAAAACGGACGTGGGTATATTTTACCTTATAAATTATTTGCAGGCTAACCTTAAAAGCTGGAATATCCCTTTAACATTTCCCAGGGAATATTCCAGCTTTGTAATAACTTGTACCACTAAGTTTACAGCTTATGCCATAAATTCTTTAACTTTTGCATAGATGCCATCACCGTCTAAGCCATACTTTTTAATAAGTTCTGTAGCAGGCCCTGACTCACCATAGACATCATTCACGCCAATTTTAAGAACTTTTGTTGGGGCATTTGCGGAAAGGCAGTCGCATACTGCGCTTCCAAGCCCTCCAATTACAGAATGTTCTTCAATAGTAACTACTTTGCCTGTTTCTTTGGCTGCTGCAATTACCAGCTCTTCATCAAGAGGCTTGATTGTGTGTATATTTATAACTTTTGCATCAATTCCGTCTTTAGCAAGTTTTTCTGCTGCATCAAGGGTTTCAGATACTTCAAGTCCTGTTGCAATTAATGTTACATCTTTGCCTTCACGTAATACAACACCTTTTCCAAGTTCAAACTTGTAATCTGGCTTGTCATTAATTACAGGTACTGCAAGCCTTCCAAAACGGATATATACAGGACCTTCATGGTCAAGTGCTGCTTTAACGGCAGCTTTTGCCTCAACATCATCTGAAGGGTTCATAACTACCATTCCAGGAATAGTACGCATAAGGGCAAGGTCTTCACAGCACTGGTGTGTTGCACCATCTTCACCTACAGAAATACCTGCATGTGTTGCACCGATTTTTACATTAAGCTTTGGATATCCTACAGAGTTACGTACCTGCTCAAATGCACGTCCTGCTGCAAACATTGCAAATGAACTTACAAAAGGAATTTTGCCAGTAGTTGCAAGCCCTGCTGCAATGCCCATCATATTACACTCCGCAATACCGCAGTCTATATGCCTGTCTGGATATTCTTTTTTAAATACGCCTGTCTTTGTTGCTGCTGCAAGGTCAGCATCAAGCACAACAAGATTTGGATATGAATCTGCAAGCTCTTTTAAAGCATTACCATAACTTTCCCTTGTAGCAATTTTCTTTACATCTGCCATTTTGTCCTCCTATCTGCTTAATTTAAGCTTTCACTGATTTTCTCTAAATCTGCCATTGCCTGGGCATACTGTTCATCATTTGGTGCAGCACCATGCCAGCTTGCCTGGTTCTCCATAAATGATACACCTTTGCCCTTTGTGCTCTTAGCAATAATAGCTGTTGGCATGCCTTTAGTTTCCTTTGCTTCGTTAAATGCAGAAGCAATCTGTTCAAAATCATGTGCATCAATTTCAATTACATTGAAATTAAATGCCTTGAACTTATCAGCAATTGGATAAGGAGAACATACATCTTCAATCTTTCCATCAATCTGGAGGCCGTTATTATCTACAATTACAACAAGGTTGTCAAGCTTCCTTGCCCCGGCAAACATAGAAGCTTCCCATATCTGCCCTTCCTGGAGTTCGCCATCGCCAAGAAGTGCATATACACGGTAAGATGCATTATCTAACTTTGCAGAAAGAGCCATTCCTACTGCCGCTGATATTCCTTGTCCTAAGGAACCACTTGACATATCTACACCAGGGATATGTTTCATATCAGGGTGTCCCTGGAGATATGAACCTGTATGTCGCAGTGTTTTTAAGTCTTCAACTGGGAAGAATCCCCTGTTGGCAAGTGTAGAATAAAATCCTGGTGCTATATGCCCTTTGGATAAAACAAACCTGTCCCTGTCAGCTTTCTTAGGGTTTTCCGGGTCAATATTCATCTCCTCAAAATAGAGGTATGTTAAAATGTCTGCTGCTGACAAAGAACCGCCTGGATGCCCTGACTTGGCACTGTGTACTGCTGTAACTATTCCCTTGCGTATTTCATTGGCAGTTTTCTTTAATGCTAAAGTATCCATAATTCCTTCCTTTCTAACTATTTATTCTACCGCTAAATTTATTTCTGGCAATCCGCCCTGCCGCCTGTAATTATTCTCCAAATACAGCAATATAATCCTTCTGGAACTTTGCAATGCCTTCTGTTGTAAGAGGATGCTTTGTCATCTGCTCAATTACAGAATAAGGTACTGTTGCAATATCTGCACCTGCAAGGGCACAATCTGTAACATGGATTGGGTTACGGACACTTGCAGAAATAATTTCTGTTTCAATTCCATAGTTATCAAAGATTTCTGTTATTGTCCTGATAAGTTCAACACCTGTTACTGAAATATCATCAAGACGTCCAAGGAATGGAGATACATATGCAGCACCTGCCCTTGCTGCAAGAAGTGCCTGGTTAGCAGTAAATATAAGTGTTACATTGCACTTAATCCCCTCGCTTGAAAGAACCTTAGTAGCCTTTAAGCCTTCTATTGTCATAGGGATTTTAACTACCATATTCGGATGGAGTTTTGCAATTTCACGTCCTTCTGCAATCATGCCTTCTGCATCAACAGTAGTTGCCTTAACTTCACCACTGATTGGTCCGTCAACAATAGATGCTATCTCTTTTAATACATCTTCCTGGCTTCTCCCGCCTTCTTTTGCTATTAAAGAAGGGTTTGTTGTTACACCACAAATAACGCCCATTTCATTTGCTTTTTTAATGTCCTCAATCTTGGCTGTGTCAATAAAAAGTTTCATATCTTTTCCTCCTAAATATTTATTAAGTAAATCCCCAGAACCCCGTTGCCAGGATGCCAGACAATTACGTTTACATTATATTAAAATATTATACAACCTTTTAAAAACCTGGTCAACTGTTTACCACAAATAAATCACGTCCGTTTCATAAAATTTCCAGCCGTCCTTTGTTTGCAGACGGACGCA
>CAJTXH010000186.1 GCA_910580005.1 uncultured Lachnospiraceae bacterium
AGAATTATAACTGGAAATTATGTTGTGTGGCAGGTTATCCACACAGACGGAAGATTATGGCTCTGGCACGGAAACCGCCCGTTTTTACACAAACACAGAATAACTGGAAATTTATGAAACGGACGTGACAAATAAATGGCTAATTAAACCAAAAACCTTTCCAGTCATATTTATATATGCGGTATAAGCCAGACCCTGGATAAAATTCCTTAATAAGCCTTCCTGCTGTATCAGTTTCAATAAACTTATTTTTGCTGGCATTGCAGTATATATAAACATCATCTGTTTTTGTAACATTACCCCCGTCCCTTGTTTTGTCAAATCCCTTTGTTTCAGAACGTATGTATGTGCCTGCTGTTTCATCTACAAGGTATTTATAATAATATGACTTGCTGTTATTAATTGCTCCAGCCCCTGAGTTATTATTAAGCATTGTTAAATAATACTGGCCTTCTGCAAGTGATGACGGGCTTTCATAAACAATTGCATTCTGTCCTGCCTGTGAAGCAAAAAGTTCATGCCCCTTCTTTGGCCTGTCAAGTATGGAATCAACTGCTGGTGTTTCCGTAGGTCCAGGAGTAGCTTCACCTTCCAGCGCCTTTGTTAATACTTTCTTTTTAAGTTTTTTGTATTTATTCCATATGTTTTTGTCTGAAATAATATAATCCACCTTTGGCATAAGGCTGTTTACATTACTTACCTTAATTATGCTTGAAAGTGCCTGTGAACTTACAAGAAGCTGGTTTGTTCCTGTTACCTGCACTGAATTAAGTTTTATCCAGTCTGGTGCTTTTTTCCCTGCTTTCTTAACAGCATCATTGTATACAGAAGGAAGAAGGGTATTCATATCAAGCGCAGCACCTGAATTGCCGCTTTCAAGCTCTATTTTAACAATACAACTGTTCTTTACTGCTTTTTTCCTGTATGGCGTAGCAATAATATACAGGTTTCCAAAACCATCATATGCCATTTCACCACTTTGTTTATAGCCATTAATTTTATAGACCTTTGTCACCTGTCCCAGTGCATTTACAAGCGCAATCTGGTCATCTGCACAGGCATATGCAATACTGTCATATACTGTCTGGATATTCTTGCCGCAGTAGCCATCCAGAGGGATTTCCCCTCTTAAAACACCTGAATTATCATATAATAATATCGCATAATTCCTGATACGTTTCCATACAGTCTTTTTTACACGCCTTGTGACTTTTCTACCATTTTTCTTTACCTTTTTAGTTACTATACGGGTAGTTTTTACTTTTTCAGGCCTGCCAGCAGAAAATACAGTATAAAGCCCGTTGCTAAGCTTGCTCTTGCTCCTGCCATCATTACTTTTAATAACTGCCTTTGCGCCCATAGCACTTTCCGGCATATCAATTTTGTATGTAAATGAATTTGAAAGTTCATCACTTCCATTATAGAATTTCATTATAATATAGTTAGTTTTGCCAGGAACAAGCCCAATTAACTGGTACTCATGTTCTTTTGAAACACCTCCAGACAAGTGGTTCACCAGTGTACGTGTAAAATCAGGTATTTTCTTGTCTTTTACTGAAACTGTATAACGGCAGTAACATTTGCCGCTTGTTTTAAAATATACATAAAGCGAATTATTATTTGTACCATATGGGTTATAAGCCCATAGTGCAGAAGCAGGGGTATATTTTCCTGCTCTTTCCTTAATATCTGTAAGAGTTTCTTCAGCCTTTTCAGAACTATTTATATCATAAATATCCTTATTGGACGGATAATTAATAGTTACGACGTTTTTATTGTCCCCTGACATATAAAGAGGGATTATATCCAGTTCTTCTATAGTTTCAGCGGCTTTAATTCCCTGGTATTCACTTAAATCCCTTTCTTCATCAAGCACAGCTTCTTCCTGCTTTTCCATTTTCTTGGATATATCATTCATCTTCCATAGAAAAGCCCCTGTAGCTGCTATCATAATAATACTAGTAACTAGAATAATAATCAGCTTTTTCTTCATTTTTAGTAATTTCCTTTCTGCGTTTTTTAGCCAGGCATTTATTTTCCAGCCTGTATATATAAATTTTATTGCATGTTTATAACCATTTCCTTAAATTTATTATATAAAGAAGGATAAAGTTTCTTCATCCTGAATGGTTTCATATCTTTACCCAGGAAACAGTGCCCTGTATTTCCCCTTGTACATGCTCCGGTACTGCCCTCCTTATATATTTCATAAGAAAGTTCCATTTTTATACCATCAAATTTCTTAAGCTGGGAATATACTTCAATGCTGTCATTATAATACAACGGAACAAGATAATGGCATTCTACAGATATGACTGGTATAATAATCCCCAATTCTTCTATGTTTGCATAGCTAATACCTTCCTTTTCCATCATGTCAAGCCTTGCTTCCTCAAAAAGCCTTATATAATTTGAATGGTGTATTATGCCCATCTGGTCTGTTTCATAATAATTCATCCTGCGTTTATATATTGAATACTTTCCTTCCATAAATGCCCTCCATGAATTTATACGTACTATAGTAAAGTATACCATATAATTTAACTAATGTTTAGAGTTTTTTTTACCCAGAAGCACCACTTTTATAAATTTTTCAATAATAATTGCTACTATTCCAGGACAGCTACATAAATGAATAAACTGTAAACAGGCCTATTGTACATGGAAGCCACAAAAATAAGATAATTTCCAGTTATCTTTTGTCCGCAGGTGGACGCAGGTTTTCTGTGTCCAGGTTAAATTATTCCGTACAGGGGCACGGAAACCGTCCGTTTTTACACAAACACAGGATAACTGGAAATTTATGAAA
>CAJTXH010000187.1 GCA_910580005.1 uncultured Lachnospiraceae bacterium
TAAGCAAGGATGTTGAAGTTAAAGACTCACATGTGGCAAGCATTGAGATTACATCTAAAGAAGCCCTTACAAATGAAGAAGGCGATGAAGCATATATTTATTATGATGTAAAGAACCAGTATGGTGAAAGCATAAGGGAGTCAGAAAACATTAACTGGACTACATCCCCGGCATGCGACAAGGTTGACAGGAATACAGGAAGAATTACAATAAAGCAGAGTAAAGATAAAGATGGAAAATCAGATAAATTTATTTACGGATCATCAATTTATGTTACAGGAGTGCATGTTAAGACTGGAACAGCAGTAAATACTTCAATTAAAGTAGGCATGGCACAGGCAGCTGATACTGTGGAGTTTGCAGGTTTCTTAAATAAAAATGATACAACAAAGCCACCAATAGAAAAGCTTCCAGCAGATTTCCAGAAAGATACCTATGTACTTCTTTACAGGACATTAGACCAGAATGGCAATGCATTAGATGTTGATCTTTATACAGGAGATAAGCATATTACTTTTATAAGCGATAACCCACAGCTGGTAAAGAGCCCTCTGGATTATGATACAAAAATGTATACTGTAAAGGGCGAAAAATATGCAGCTATTAAGATAGAGCCAGGTATGTGGGTAGACCGTGGTGGTGAAGTGAACATTACATGGGTTGCTAATAAGACAGGAAAAAGAGCTTCTAAAAACTTTATAATTGATGCTAATGGAATGTTAAAGAGCCTTGTATTAAGCGCACCTGTTGGCACAGTTGCTGATGGTGATAAGGATGTAAAAATCCCTTATACTGCTACAGATACAAATGGCAAAAATGTAACAAACTATTCAACTATTGTACGTTCTACAAATACATTGACATTAAATTCAAGTGTTGGTACATTAAGGATTGAGGAAGAAGACGATGGTACAGCAGGAATTTACTGGGATGATACGGACAAAGAGACAGGTTATAAAGATAAGACTGCCTTTGATGAACAGGACAGACCAGTATCATTAACAACTATTGTACTGGGCGGAGAAAGCAGCAATATGTTATTTAATGTTTCAGATAAGAGACGCCCTACAACTATTGATGCTGTTAATATTGGTGATGATGAAACAGGACTTTCTGGTGAGTTAGTGGTTTCTGGTGACGTAAGAAATGTTGAAATAAGTGACTGGGGA
This sequence comes from uncultured Lachnospiraceae bacterium, assembly GCA_910580005.1. Lineage (GTDB taxonomy): Bacteria > Bacillota > Clostridia > Lachnospirales > Lachnospiraceae > Butyribacter. The sequence continues at coordinate 1,170 of CAJTXH010000187.1, forward strand.
CAGTTCAGGTTTATTGACCAGTATGGCAAGCCTATGATTAATGAAGATCCTGAAATATTCCAGCGTACAAATGACTTAGCACAAGAGTTCTTTGATCTTGGCGCAAAAGGAGAACTTAATGATGAGTACTTATATGGTATTAAGGTTGAAACAAGTACTCCTAAGGTTGTAGGTACTGAGAATAAAGTATATATGAAAGATTCAGATAATGGTCTTGGACTAAGCCTTAAATTCGCCTCAGAAGAAGAAGGAAAAAGAACAAGTGGAAATGTTAAATACTCTATTGCCAAAATTAAAAAGGATGCAAAAGCAGAAGACAAGGCTGATATAGCTAACTGGGATAATGTAAGCAAAGTCAAAACCGAAACATACACTATAGTTCCAGTGACTGATGTCTATGGTATACAGGTTGATGGTCTTGATGACAGGTTAAAGGTAGTAACATCTTTAAGTGAAGAACCTAATGGCGAATCATCAGGAATGACTTCTGGTGCATTTAAGGAATATGCTACAGGTAAAGATGGTGAAACTACTGAATTAAAAATTGAAAAGGTAGGACGATATGGTATTACCTATCGACCAACATATGATTTCAGCATAACAGGTGTTGTTGATGGAAAGAAAGTAAAAATTCCAATGAAATATGTAAACGAAGCAGATAATTCATCATTTAAACTTTTGAAGAGAGGTGAAGAAGGCTTCGGTTGGTCATTGATGGATTATAGGATTACAGCAGTTAACAAAGATAATCTTAAATGGAATGATTTATATAATGTAAATGATGCAATAAAATCCAGAAAAGATGCTGTAAAAGAATTAAGGCTTACAATAGATAAAGGTGTAGATAGTGATAATAAACCTGTAAAGGAAATGGTAAAGAAATCTGTAACTATTTCGGATGCACCATCAGCAATAGCTGAAATTAAATGGCCTGAAAACAGGACACCTGGCAAATATATTAGCATGTCTAAAATTAATGAATATTCTGATGAATATAAATTAAATGATGATAAAACAGCAATTGATGCTAATGTAAGAGATGGATATGCAGCTATGGTATTTGACCAATATACAGGGGAACTTTTACCATCAGGTGCTAAATATAGGGATGAAGACTATAACCTTGCTGATTACGTTGATGGTGTTGAAGTTGAATATTCTGTAAGTAATATTGTTGAGAATACAAACGCACTTGCATATAAGCCTAACAGCTTTAAAACAATTGGCAATTCTACTAGTAAATTACAAATCACTGGTGCTGAAATTGGTGACAAGTATACAATAAAAGCTACAGTTGCAGGCACAACACTTTCTATATCTAAGGATGTTACTGTTCTTGCAGATAAAGCAGCAGTTTTATATTCTACTAAACCTGAAGGTGCAAATGATGATATTGATTTACGTAAACAGCTTTTAGGTTATGACAGATAATTATTAGCATAGTTTTTAATTAAATGTAATTTGTAATACCCTTCCTCATAAGAGGAGGGGTATTATTTTAGGGATGCACCCATTAGGGGTGAAATTTAAAGGAAATCTGGTCTGCCCTGCCAGATTATGATATATTTTTATGTATAATTCAGGAGGGAATAAATGAGAAAATATACTCTTGTACTATGTATTATATTATGCAT
>CAJTXH010000188.1 GCA_910580005.1 uncultured Lachnospiraceae bacterium
AAAGCACTGCTAGTTACTATGAACAGCGTAGCTGTGAATAGTAACAACAGTCCAGCTTCCATAAAATGTGGGGATTTTTGACATGCTTTTCGTGAAATAATAAAAAAATAGAATAATAAAGAGAAATAATATATAATGTTTCCAGATGTTCCAGATAATATATGAATTTTCTGGAACATTGGAAACATTTATAATCTAGCTCAGGCTGATGTTTTTGGAACTGTTGCAAATCCGTTTTCCTGGTATTTTTTATTAAATAAAATTCTTGTTGCATTCAGTACACAAAGCATTGCAACCCCTGAATCAGCAAATACTGCCATCCACATTGATGCAATCCCTGCAAAGCCAAGCACCATTACAATAGCTTTAATTACAAGTGCACCTATAACATTTTCCATAGCAACTGTTTTTGTCCTTTTTGCAATTCTTATGCTTTCAGGCACTGAACTAAGGTTTGAATTCATAAATACTACATCTGCGGCTTCTATTGCTGCATCAGCTCCACTTCCCATTGCTGCACCTACATCTGCACCTGCAAGGACTGGGGCATCATTTATTCCGTCACCAATAAACATGACCGCACCATGCTTATTGCGTATTTTAGTAAGATTATCAAATTTATCCTGTGGCATCTGGCGTGCAAATACTTCATCTATTCCAGTAACCAGGGACACATTTTTTGCATTTTCTTCTGCATCACCTGTGAGCATTGCTGTCCATAAACCATATTTTTTCATTTCAGAAACTGCATATTTAGAATCTTCTTTAATAGTATCATTTATAACTATATGCCCTGCATATTTACCATCAAATGAAATAAATACTTCTGTACCATATAATCCATTATTTTCTGATGGTATTTCTATGCCATTTGTTTCAAGAAGCAGCCTGCTTCCGCATAAAACAATGCTTCCATCCTGTAATGTTACTTCCATGCCTTTGCCTGGTATTTCTTTTATACTTCTGGTTTCTGGGATATAAACTTCCCTGGTTTCTACTTCTTTCATTATGCTTGTTGCTATAGGGTGCGTTGACAGTTTTTCTGCACACCCTGCATATGCAAGAAGATTTTCTTCTGTTATTCCATTTGTATTTTCTGGCATAACAGCAGCTACATTAAAGTTTCCCTTTGTAACAGTACCTGTCTTATCCATTACAACTGCCTTAATTCCTGCAAGGCTTTCAAGCGAAACACCACCCTTAAATAATATGCCTTTCTTAGAGCCTGCACCAATTCCCGCAAAAAAAGCAAGCGGCACACTAAGAACCAGTGCACATGGACAGCTTATTACAAGAAATGTAAGCGCTGTATAAATCCAGTAACTCCAGTTTCCAGTAATTAAAGAAGGGACAACTGCTGTAAGTACAGCAGCAATTACAACTATTGGTGTGTAAATACCTGCAAATTTTGTAATAAACCTGTCAATCCTGGGTTTTGAAGCGGCCGCATTTTCAACTGCTTCAAGAATACGGCTTACCATTGATTCTTCAAGTGCTTTTTCAACTTTTAAATATATTACTCCTGAAACATTAACACAGCCTGATAATACATGGCTTCCCCCGCTTATGGCAACAGGTACAGGCTCACCAGTTATTGCTGATGTGTCAATCCTGCTTTCACCCTCTGTTACAACACCATCAAGTGGTATCCTGTCACCAGCCCTTACTTCAATTATATCACCAGGTTTTATATCAGCAGGATTACATACAACAGGCTTTCCATCAACTATAAGCCTGGCCGTTTCTGGACGCATATCAACAGCATCCATTATCTGCTTTCTGCTTCTCCCAACAGCTACATCCTCAAAAAGCTCACCTATCTTATAAAAAAGCATTACACCTGCTGCTTCTGGATATTCCCCAATAACAAATGCTCCTATTGTTGCAATTCCCATTAAAAAGTTTTCATCAAAAACTTTACCCCTGAAGAGATTTTTAACAGCAGCAGCCAGAACCTCTCCGCCAAGTATAATATAAGATATAATAAAAAGAGAAATATATATTATTTTAGAATCTGTAAACTGGCCTGCTGCAATGCCTGCTACAAAAAATATTATGCCAGCCCCAATACTTGCAAGTTCTTTCTTTTCGTCAAGAAAAGCAGATAAAAGACCTGTTTTTTTACTATTATGGTGTACATGTTCTTCACTGTTACAAGATCCACATGCGCATTTATCATGATTATGATGGTGATGTTCCTCATCATGGTGGTGATGGTGTTCATGGTTATGCCCATCTGTATGGTTGTGTATATGCGCAGCATTTACTGTATTATTTTTAACGCTGCCTGGACGTTTTAAGTCTTCTATTATTGTACCAGGCTCTTCATTTTCAGCCAGTTTCCTTAAAACTTCTAAAGCCTTGTCTAAATCATCAGCATCTACTAATAACTGTCCCGTTGCAAATGTTAATACTACATTATTTACCTCTGGAATACTGTTCATTTTAGCTTCTAGCTTAGCTGCACAGTTAGCACAATCTATTCCAGTAATTGAATATTTCTTCTTCATATATACTATACCTCCTTCACTTAGAAAAATTAATGCTGAAATATATTTTTGTATCTATTCATATGAACAATTATTCATATGTTTATTTAAAATATACCATATTATGCACTAAAAATCAATACTTAATTCAAAAATTTTAGAGGTAATTGTAACAGTCCGTTACTATTCACAGTCAATTAAATTCGAGGATTTTTGACACGTTTTTTTCGTCAA
>CAJTXH010000189.1 GCA_910580005.1 uncultured Lachnospiraceae bacterium
ATTTGGCTACGATTGGCTGTGAATAGTAACAGCTCCTTTCCAGAAATTGACGGTAAAGGTTGTTTTTCCTATTGCTTCTTATTATAATTCATGTATAATTATTATGGAATTTAACATTATGTACCTTTATATGATCTGCCCTCAAAAGCAGAGGTCCAGCAATATTCTGCCTGTGCGTTGCCTGGCACTAAATTTGCTGTACTAATACATAACCCTGAAGACCTGAGCCCTTAAAAGCAACGCAGAAATGAGGATTACTATGGCAAATTATGATACAAAAAAATCGAAAAGAGACCGGCAAAAAAAGCTAGAAGCAGACCGACGCGATAAACAGCCTTTGCTTGTACTGGCACCTTTAATAGCTATACTGGCATTTATCCCTTTAATCACATACTATTATAAATACAATACACACCTTGAAGAATTTAACTTTCCTGCTCCAGAAACAATGATTGATTTCTTCCTATATTATAAGATGGTATTTGTATTAATAGCATGTGGCTGTATGCTATTGATTTTACTTTACCTCTGTTTTATTGAAGAACAGAAAGTTTTATGGTGGAAAAATTTAATTCCCCTTGCAGTATATGCTGGCATTTCGTTGCTTTCTGCACTCCTTTCTGAAAATTCATATTTTTCTTTCCACGGAATTTATGATCAATTTGAATCAGTATGGGTGCTGATTGGCTACTGCATCATTGCATATTACGCTTTTTTTGTATTACGGACGGAAGATTCTATCCAGCGTACAATGAAATGGTTTATCGTTGGCATTCTTTTAACGGTGTTGCTGGGTCTTTCCCAGGTATTTTCCCATGACTTTTTCCGTACAGAGTTTGCTTGCAATTTAATTACCCCATCTGATTATACAGGCGGAAAGCTGGACTTCAAATTTGAGTTGGGGCGTCCGTATCTTTCCGTATATAACCCAAATTATGTCGGATTTTACGTAACATTAACAGTTCCGATTTTAGTTGCTTTAATTTTTACTGCAAAAAAAATTTGGCAGCGCCTTATATATGGAGTATTCATCGCTGCCCTCCTGCTGATTCTTTTTGCGTCACAATCCCGTGCCGGAATTGTTGCTTTAATTATTTCGTTTATTGTTATGCTTGCTTGTATGCGTAAAGTATTTATCAAAAACTGGATTACCAGTGTTACTATTATTATAGCCGCATTTATAACATTTTTTGTAATAAACATGATGAACCACGACATTTTATTAAATCGCCTGAAACAAATGTTTGATGTTCCCGAAACATTGCATGCATTAAAAAGCATAGAAACAAATGATGACAATGTAACAATAACCTACAATAACTCACAGCTTTCACTTTATGTTACACAAGATGAAACAGGTAATGATTCATTTACACTGGTTGATGAAAATACAGCGCCAATTTCTTGTACATTTGATGAAAGCACATCATACTACAGTGTTACAGATGAACGTTTTCCATTTCTAATTGGCTCAATCCGTTCAGAGCAATTCAATGGCTTTACAGTACAGATTGAAGGCTATAACTGGTTTTTCACAAACACAATGAAAGAAGGCGATTCCTCCTTTTATTCCATGATTGGAAATAAATTGGTAAAAATGACAAAACACCCAGAAACTACCGGATATCTGGCCACCCATGAACGTCTTGCCAGTGGGCGCGGATATATTTGGTCTAAGACTCTTCCACTGCTAAAAGAATATTTTTTACTTGGCTCAGGACCAGATACCTTTGTAATAGCTTTCCCTAATGATGACAGAGTCAGCATGGTCAATGCAGGTTTTGCAAATCAAATGGTTACGAAACCCCACTGTTTATATCTGCAGATTGCAGTTCAGACTGGCGTTTTATCACTTATCGCATTTCTTATCTTTTTTGGCTGGTATGTGATAAACAGTTTTCGTATTTATTGGAAAAATGATTTCCAAGGCTACCTTCCAAAATTCGGGGTTGCAATCCTTACAAGCGTAATTGGTTATCTGATTATGGGGCTGACAAATGATTCCTGCATCACTGTTGCACCAATTTTCTTTGCGCTGGCTGGTATGGGCCTAGGCATTAACCATGTATTGAAAACGGATAAAAGTATACAAAATATTGCATCCAAATAGAAATAAATTACCTTTAGCATTTTTAATTATAGGCTATGGCAAAACCACAACGTATTGGTTCTGCCATAGCCAATTTAAATTCTTATAACGCCCCTTCCTGCAACCTTGCACCCTGGAAAGCATCATTTAACATATCTGCCATAACTTCTTGTTCTGTTGGGAACATATGTGCATAACGAAATGTGATATCCTGGCTTTCATGCCCTACACGTTTTCCTATTGCAACTGCTGAAAACCCCATATGTATTAAAAGTGACACGTGTGAATGGCGCAGGTCATGTACCCGGATGCGTTTTACCCCTGACTTTTCTGAACCTCTTGTCATTTCCTTATGCATATAACTTTTTGTAACCGGAAACAGCCTGTCTTCCTTAGTAAATCCATATTCCTTTGCATAACTACAGATTTCTTCACACAAAAAATCTGGTACAATGACATCCCTTACACTTTTTGGGGTTTTAGGGTCTGTAATCACATCTTCCCCTTTAATCCTTTGATATGACTTTGTTATATGCATTATTTTTC
>CAJTXH010000190.1 GCA_910580005.1 uncultured Lachnospiraceae bacterium
TTCATTTGCAAGGAATTTTGGAAAGGAGGCCGCAATGTATGCTGGTTTCTGTAATACTGCTGGTTCTTATTATAATACACAGGCTTATATTTGGCGGTCCGGTTGCAGGATGGGCTTCTACAAATGGGGCAGTATACCGCCAAAACTTATATGGAAACAAAGCACCACCCATATTATATCTGAAACAAATAAAGATGGAATTAAAAAATTCAAGTAAAATATTTACAGGAGGTACTCAGTTATGAGTAAAAAAACATTTAAAAATCTATTTAAATTCTGTTTTATCTGTTCTGCTGCATTTATTTCACTAAATGCCAAGGAAAGTATTGCAGATGCAAAAGAAGTTAAAGTATCAAACATTGAAGATATGAAGGATATGCTAATTGAAGCCAGAGGCAATGCATCAGAAGAAGAGCCTTATATAATATCTGTTGAGGCTGGCAGCTATAAGCTTAAATCTGCTATTGAAATGCCAAATAATACTACGCTCAGACTGGATAAAGAGGCTCACATTGAATGTAAAAGTGCAGGTGAATATGTAATACGCATAAGAAATGGCAAAAATGCTGCTGTTGAAGGCGGCAATTTTAATGGTTCAGGCATTCTTGTTAATAGTGGTGATAATATTTCAATAGAAAATACGGTTATTGAAAATCCTCCATATGGAGGTATTGTCTTTAAGGGTGTTAACAGAGGATGTTCTGTTAGTGGAAACATTGTTAATAATTCAAAAAAGCTTTCAATTACGCTTCTTGGTGCTAAATTTGAAGGCAATATTGAAAAAAATACTGTTACAAAATCTACAGAAATAGCAATATATATTTATAACTCAAATTTAAAGGGTGATATTGCAAATAATAATATTAAAAACTGCAAAGCAACAGGTATTTATGCTGGCTTAAGTTCTATTGACGGGGATATCAGGAAAAATACACTTAAAAATGTAAAAGGAAATGGCATTGGTATTTACCATGCTTCCCATGTTAATGCAATAAACGGAAACTTGCTTGATGGCATCGGCGGCAGGGATAATGGTTTTAATGGAAATGTTGCTATTATGATAAATGCAGATGAAGGCCCTGGTAAAAAAGCATATAAAACATATGCCAGAAAAATTATAAATAATACAATTAAAAATGTTGCTTATTCAGGCATTGCCCTTTATTCTGGCCCGAGCGGCAGGAAGGAAAGCAGCGCTAACCAGGATAAGGCATTTGTAAAAGGAAATATTGAAAGAAATACTTTATATAATATTGGTACATACAAGCCTAGCAAGAACTGGAAAAAGGAAATTGCCAAGGGTGGCAAAATTGGTGCACATGTTGGCATTTATGTAGATACACATGCAAGGGTTTATGGTGATATCTGTAAAAATTCAATTACAAAATCGAGCCAGCATGGCATATACCTGCGTGTTGGCTCGATTGTGAAAAATATCCATTCTAATAATATTAAAGATGTAACAGAGGATGGAATATCTGTATTAAGTTCAAAAGTTACAGGCTCTATATATAACAATAAAGTTACAAATGCAAAAAGGGCAGGCCTGTATGTGCGTGATAATGCAGTTATAAATAAAGTTAAAGGAAATACTTTTAAAAAGTCTGGTTTTAAAGATGTAGCAATAGTCCCAAGTGGAAAAATAAAGAATAATAAACAGCAATAAATTAAATGCAGGGGGCAAAGAAGCAATTATCCTTTTTTGTGAGTAGTAACCATTTCTTACCTTTTATTAGCCTTCTGCATTCTGTATACTTGTCTTTTTTCTTGAAAACTGTACAAGCCCTGTGCGGTTTAATGCCACCATAATGCCAGGAATAAGTACAAGCTGTAAAATAATTCCAGGAACTGCATTAATAAAAGCCCCTGCAATAAACATCTGCAATGTAAACCCGCCTTCCCCTGTACCAAGCAAAACCATCTGGACAAAAGCCCATACAATACGCCCTGCAATCATTGCTGCAATTATGCTGCGGTATAGTGAAATTACACACTGCCAGCATGAACGGGAATAAAACAGCCCTGATGCCATTCCATATGTAGCAAGTTCAAATGCCATAGCAATTCCCGTTGGAAACAGCACTGGCATCCCAAACATTGAGTAACGCAAAAATGGCATTACAAAACCAACAGCAAGCCCATACCGCCATCCACATATAAGTCCACATAACAGGACAGGAATATGCATTGGCAGAAGCATTTTACCAATTTGTGGAATCTGCCCTGTAAAAAACGGAAGCACTATACCTACAGCCATAAACATTGCTGCCATTGTCATATTTAAAATGTTCTTTTTTTTAACCATATTTTTCCTCATTTCTGCGCTGCTTTTTGCATATAATCCAAGTTTGTGGCAAGCAGCGCACAGGCACAAACTTTATGAGTGAAATTAAGTTGCAATCAATGCAGTTCCAGCAATAGACATAATCGTAACAGTTCAGCCTTCAGTAAAATCCGAGAATTTTTGACAAGTTTTTCGTCAAAAATATGAGTTTTGCAGTGCCATTTTG
>CAJTXH010000191.1 GCA_910580005.1 uncultured Lachnospiraceae bacterium
GGGTGGAAGGAATCGAACCCTCCTCTGGAGTTTTGGAGACTCTTTATCAAGGAGGGATTAAGTGGCTTAATTACTTATTTTTTGATATCTGGATTGTACTTTGAACCCATTTTTGAACCCACTTTATTTTTTTGCTGGAAATGTTGGGAACAAGTGGTTTATTATAACATTATATAGTATATTTATTTATACATTTTGTTTAGCAATAATAAATAGATTTTGTTATAAATTCAATTAATGCTTCTCTGGTTATCCTGTAACGTCCTTTGATTTTAAAAGAGTCAAGATATCCATTCTGGAGAAGCTCCAATATAGTATTTTTTGATATTTTTAATATTTCCTGTGCCTCTTTACGTGTCATAACAGGAGGTATATCATTCATGTATATATTCATAAATAGTTCCTTTCCCAAAATAAAAAATGGCTGTTACTGGTTTTCTATGGTTTATTCAGGTTTATATTTGTATTAACACTATGTTTATGTTAAAACACAAAATGTTTTTAATTAATTCATTACCATACATTCTTTTTTATAAAAACATAGACCATATTTAAGTATATCAGTATAACCCTCTTCTATGACATCATTATCATAATGGAGTTTTTCTATCTGTTCCAGTGCGTCTATACAGCCTTTTTCCAGACCATTTATATTATCTGTTATTTTAAATTCAAGTATTATAGCCCTGCCTTTTCTTATTCTCTTTGTTTTAAGCACTAAATCATATCTGCCAAGACCGCTTTCCCTGTTAGATTTTATAAGGTATTTGCCATTGTGTTTAAGAAGCCCTGCAACAAAACCGTGGTAATAGTCTTCTTTGTAGTCATAAAAGCTTATTGTGTCCATAAGCTGTTCTGTAATAATGTCGGATGCTGTTTCACAGTCCCCTTCCTCAAATGCCTTAACCAGCCCTGACAAGTCCTGTTTTTCTATGCACTGTAAAGACCATTCCCTTATATGGTTTTCATATATATACAGGATTTCTTCATTTGGTATTGTCATGGAAAGATAGGTTTTACGTTCCATAAAACTTTTTCCTGCTGCTTTAAGGTAGCCTGTAAAGAACAGGAAGTTCCATAAATTATCCTGTGATTTGTATATGTCTGCATAAGTAATATCTTCATTTATGGGTTTTTCTATTATGCCACCACATGTAAGTTCTTCTAATTCCTGCCTTGTGTTATCATCTGCATTTTCAATTAATTCACGTACAATGCTGTTTGATGATGTGTTAGACCAGTACGGTTTGGGGAAATCAGTGTTATGGTAAACAATATCTTTTACATAGTTTATTACACTCCAGGGGTTATAGACATCTGTATTGCCAAAAAGATAACCATTATACCAGCTTTTAACTTCATTGCTTCTTTGTGTTATACCATAAGCATTAAGGAAAGTATCAACTTCATTTTGTGTAAAACCAAAATATTCTGCATAATTTTCATTAAGTATGGATACAATGTCAAGGTTATTAAGCCCTGTAAATATACTTTCCCTGCTTATGCGGAGGCAGCCTGTTACTACAGCCATTTTAAGGCTTTCGTTTGTCTTTAATGCAGATTCAAACAATGAGCGTATAAAAGAAACCATTTCATCATAAAAGTCATTAAAATAAGCATTTTCAAGTGGTACATCATATTCATCAAGAAGTATAATTACTTTCTGTTTATGGTATTTTTCAAGGCATTCTGACAAAAATGCAACAGACTTGGCAGATGTTATTTGGTCTGCTTCCATGTTTAATATAGAATTATATCTTTCTTTAACCTTTTCTGTAATACTGGCATCTTTAAGAATGTAACTGTGCCTGTCATATTCCTTTCTGATTTCATCAATAAGGCTTTCATATGCCATTTCATAAGATGGCTGTTTTGCTGATTTAAGTGACATGAATATTACCGGGTACTGTCCCAGATGTTTTATATATTCTTCACCTGATTCCATAATCTTTTTTCCTTGGAAGTATACAGAATTGTCTGCTGCTGTCCCATCTGTAAGAATTTCTTTTTCAAAGAAAGTCTTTAACATGCTTTGGGCTAAAGTTTTACCGAAACGCCTTGGGCGTGTAAACAATGTAACTATACTTTTTTGTGCCAGCAGGTCACGGATTAACAAGGTTTTATCTACATAATAGTATCCTTCACTTACCATTTGTTTATAAAATTCTACCCCTATTGGTATTGGTGCTATATCCCGCATTAGAAACACCTCCTTTTATGCTTGTTCTAATAATACCATATATATGTTTATGAGGAAAGTATTTGTTCATAGCAAATATTACAGGTCATATTAGAATTTATAGAAATTCCAGAGCAGGATAGCCGCATAAAATAAATATTTTATAAAACAGATGATATATAAACATTTTGTCTATTTACCAGTATTTTATATTTCTGGTATAATATTTCATAAATATTATACCAGGAGGGAATTATGGCACGTAAATCAGGAAAAATTGGAGATATACAG
>CAJTXH010000192.1 GCA_910580005.1 uncultured Lachnospiraceae bacterium
CTAGCACTAGGAGCAGCACTAGGTGAAGCAGAAGGAGCAGCACTAACATAACTGCCTATACCACCACTGCTACCTGAGTTACCACCAGGGGTTTTAGTTGGTTTTGTACTAGGTGATGGTGATGCGTCATTAGTCTTTGGAACAAATGAAATAACGTATGTAGAGAACTGATTACTTACAAATTTAATCTTGCCATCATTTGTCTTGTCACATTTAATAGCAGTTACTTTACCATCATGAAGTCGGAACGCATAAAAATCACCGTTGGCATCTTTTTTATCTGAAAGATTTTCAGGTATTGGCATTGTAATTGTTACTTCATCTTTTAAAAGAGTAATTGCTATTGTTCCTGTAATCTTTGTTTCACCAACAGTAATGTCATATATGGCCTCTATTTCAATATCAACAGCATATCCATTTTTAACAGCTTCAACATAGTCTTCTTTGCTTATTTTGTCCATATCATTACTATATCCATTTTCAATTGCTGAAATTGCTGCTTTAGAAGTAGATTTACTAATTTTATAAACTGTTGATATTGTTGAACTGTCATTGTTTAATGCTTCAACAATAGCACCAGCAGTCACACCTTTATTATCCTTGGCAATAGCAGAGATAATATCAGATGTAATACCAGTAAGTTCCATGCCTGTACCTGAAATATTATTAGTATCTGGTTTAATAGCATTTTCTACTTTCTCTACTACATCATCAGGTATTGTTGTTACTGAACCACCAGATACTACAATTGCAGTATCCTTACTAATAGTAACTTCACTTGTATATTTAGTACTAGTAGTATCAAATGGTTTTTTAGTTTCATCAATTATTAATTCAGGATCTTCTGCCCAAATAAAATCTCCATCTGGTGCAACTGCAACCTCAAGTTTTGTACCTTCATCAACAGATAATTCTTTGCCAGTTTTTGGAATAGTATCTGTACCTACAGTTAATGCAATATTGTCGCCAACTTTGTTAGTAACATTAACTTTGTGTTTTTGTACTGGCTTATCAGTTGGATCAGCTGGGTCATCAGTTGGATCAGCTGGGTCATCGGTTGGATCAGTATCAGGGTTAGTTAACGTTACGCTACCACTTAAAAGAATTGCGGTGCCTGTAGTAATCTTTGAAATAGTAACTTTACATACACCTTCAGCTATCGCTGGCTCACTTATGTCTATATTATTTGCTTGTACTGCTGAAGGAGAACTTACAGTAACTATAGCTGATTTACTGCTAATAGCACTCTTTGTTGTTACATTGCCTGATACTACCGTTGCAGTTATTGAAGCAGCGGAAATTCCTTTATTAGCAACACTGCTTTCAAGTGTAATAACAGCACTTCCTGTTGCATTATTTTTTACTTCTGTTACTTTGGCATTTTTAATTTCAGAATAAACTTCAAGCGTTACGTCTTTTGTTTCTTCTGCTGCCTTAGCTATTGGTGATACTGGTAACAATGAAATAACCATTGCCAAAGCCATAAAGAAACTTAACTTACGCTTTGTTTCCTTCGTCTGTCTAAAAAATTTCATAGACATTTCCACCTTTCTTCTCATTAATTTTAATTTAATTATCATGTATCTATATCAATTGCAAAGTGAATAATCCACATAGAATTTCACATGCAGGCAAGGCAATAAGGCATAAAAGAGACAGGCTCTTTTTGATTCATCTTTCTCATTAATGCAACATCTTAATTTAGGTAGTGGATTACTACTTTACAATAGATATCAAGTCTTATTACCCAATCCTGTGCAGCAACATAGCTACGATACCAGAATTACCTGCCATATAATTAAAACAAGCTTTTCTGGAAAAAGAAAGGATAGGTTCAATTGTCATTGGTTATAATAGCACACTATCTGAAAAAAAGCTACCACTTTTATTAAAAATTTTATTACATTTTTTGGTACATAGTCACAATTGAGGCATGTAACCAAAACAATAATACTATAAATCTAAGTGCAGACAAACTGCTATAATTAATTAAAGCAGGTTTCCAGTGTTCATTTACCAGAACATAATAATTGGAAAATTTATGAAACGGACAGTTAATATTCAGCCTTCCATAGAATGTGGGGATTTTTGACATGTTTTTTGTCAAAAATATGAATTTTACAGTGCTATTTTACACGTTTTTTGTGAAAAATGTGCATATAACCAGTGCTACAAGCACTGATATGTTATTATCGTGATAAATACTGCAAAAAATCTTGCTTTTTTGGGGCTATAAAATATACTATATGAGCCAACGGAATCCATTTACAAAGCAGAAAACAAAGGACTGCGTGGGCAGTTCTGTGATACTGCAAAATATTATAACATTCAATAGCACGCTTTCGCTACGGTAGCAATGTCATTTAGTTAAGGGGATATATAAAACTCTCTTTGTTATAATTAAAAATTGCATAAAATGCCTTTCTGGT
>CAJTXH010000193.1 GCA_910580005.1 uncultured Lachnospiraceae bacterium
CCCTGGAATGGAATATTTAGCTGGGTACGGAAACCCTGCGTCCGTCTGCAAACAAGGGATAACTGGAAATTTTATTAAATGGACATGATATTTCTATTGATAATATTGGACAATCTAGTGTATTATATAACCATCATCTGCTACAAATACCTTAAAATAGTTTGCCTGTAATAGTAATATAGAATGGAGATATAATTATTTATGAATGATAAAGCTTTGCATACTTTAGAGTATGATAAAATTATAAAACAACTTGAAGGCCTTGCATTTTCCCCTGCTGGCAAAGAGTCCTGCCGCAGCTTGCTTCCGCATAGTGACAGGGAATGGGTACTGGCAGCACAGCGTGAAACTTCCGATGCGCTTACGCATATACTTACCCAGGGTGAAATATCTTTCAGCGGCATTTCTGATATCCGCCAGAGCCTTGTACGCCTTAAAACAGGCTCAGTTCTTGGCACTGGTGAACTTCTTGCGGTTTCAGCCCTTTTAAATACAGCAGGGCGTATTAAGAACTTCTTCCGCCAGAGCCTTGATGAAAGTGATGAAACCGGTGATTCTTTAAATGAAAGATACCAGCTTATTGAACCCCTTTTCCCTCTTATGCAGGAGATAAGACGGTGCATCCTGGCAGAAGATGAAATTGCAGATGATGCAAGCCCTGGGCTTTCCCAGACCAGGCGCAAGCTCAAAGCAGCAGGTGATAAAATACATGAACAGCTTGGAAATATTTTAAACGGCAGCAGCCGTGGCATGTTACAGGATGCAATTATAACCATGCGCAACGGCAGATACTGCCTTCCAGTCAAAGCAGAATACCGTTCCTCTTTCAACGGGATGCTTCACGACCAGTCTTCCACTGGCTCTACCCTTTTTATAGAACCTGCCTCTATTGTTAAACTGAATAATGAAATACGTGAGCTTGAGATAAAGGAACAACAGGAAATTGAAAAAATACTTGCAGATTTAAGTAACAAGGCAGCAGAACAGGAGTTTTTTATAAGCCAGGACTTTAATGTACTTTCAGAACTTGACTTTATATTTGCCAGGGCAATGCTTTCTAAGAAAATGCGTGCAACTGAACCAAAATTTCCAGAGGAAAACTATATTGAAATTAAAAAAGGACGCCATCCGCTTATAGACAGTAAAAAGGTAGTACCTATAGACTTAAATGTTGGCAAAGATTTTTCACTTCTGGTTGTAACCGGTCCTAACACTGGCGGCAAAACTGTTTCACTTAAAACCATAGGGCTTTTTACCCTTATGGGACAGGCAGGGCTGCATATCCCTGCATTTGACGGCTCATGCCTCAGGATATTTAAAGAAGTATTTGCAGATATTGGCGATGAACAAAGCATTGAACAAAGCCTTAGTACATTTTCATCACATATGACCAATACTGTTTCAATCCTTAAAGAAGCTGATGGCGAAAGCCTTGTGCTTTTTGATGAACTTGGTGCTGGTACTGACCCGGTGGAGGGCGCTGCACTTGCAACTGCAATTTTAAGTAACCTGCATAAACGTGGTTCAATAGTTATGGCAACTACCCATTACAGCGAATTAAAACTTTATGCCTTACAGACACCTGGCGTAGAAAATGCCTGCTGTGAATTTGATGTGGCAACACTGCGCCCAACATACCGCCTTTTAATTGGAGTTCCTGGCAAGAGCAATGCATTTGCAATATCTGGCAGGCTTGGGCTTTCTGATGATATAATAGAAGATGCCAAAGACCATGTATCTTCTGATGCACAACAGTTTGAAGATGTTATAAGCAGCCTTGAACAGACAAGGCTTGAACTTGAAAAAGAGCGCAAACAGGCATCTGAAAACAGGAAAGAAATATCTGCCCTTAAGAAAGAATTGCGTGAAAAGACAGAAAAACTTGAAAGTTCCAAAGAACGCATACTCCAGAATGCTAATACAGAAGCAGCAAGGATACTTAACGAAGCAAAGGAATACGCTGATGAAACTATACGTAAATACACAAAGTGGGCGCAGAGTGATAAACATATCCGTGAAATGGAAGCGCAAAGGGCAGAATTAAGGAATAAACTTGATAAAAACCAGACTAAAGCTGCTATACAGAAAACACAGCCTAAAGCAAAGGCTGTTAAAGCATCTGACCTTATAATAGGCTCAGATGTAAGGATATTGTCCCTTAATTCAATGGGCACAGTAAGCACACTTCCAAATGATAAAGGTGATTTATTTGTACAGGCAGGGCTTTTAAGGACAAAAGTAAACCTTAAAGATATAGAACTAGTAAAACAGGCAAAACCAGAAAACAAAAATAACAGGAAAAAACCTGGAAGTGGCAGTATCAGGATGGAGAAGGCTTATTCTATACACCAGGAAGTAAACCTTATAGGCATGACTGTTGACGAAGCAATGCCTGTAC
>CAJTXH010000194.1 GCA_910580005.1 uncultured Lachnospiraceae bacterium
ATTCCCCAAAGGGATATAACAATGCTTGTCCAGCCTGCAACTACTTTTCCCATAACCCAGACTGCAAGAAAATATATTAACATAAGTATGCTGGCCGAAAAAACAAGCATACCAATAGTTGTAATCATCCTTATAGGTTTTACACTGCATGATGTAATGCCATCTACTGCAAATGATACCATTTTTTTTAGCGGGTATTTTGATTCCCCTGCAAAACGCTCATGGCGTTCATAATATACAATATCTGTTTCATATCCAATCATAGGGACAATCCCCCTTAAGAAAAGATTAACTTCCTTAAACTGTGAAAGCCCTTCTAAAGCCCTTTTGCTCATAAGCCTGTAATCTGCATGGTCTTCAAGCGTATCAGCACCCATAAACTTCATAACCTTATAAAATGCATGTGCTGTGCCACGTTTAAATACAGTGTCTGTTGCCCTTGTGGAACGCACACCATATACGATATCTTTTCCCTCAAGGAATTTATCAATAAACTGCCCTATTGCACCCACATCATCCTGTAAATCAGCATCCAGTGAAATTGCTGCATCTGCATAATCCTTTGCCGTCATAAGTCCTGCAAGCAGCGCATTCTGGTGTCCCCTGTTATGCGCAAGGTTTATTCCTGTAAAAATTTTATCTTCCTCATGTAACTGGGATATAATATTCCATGTCATGTCTTTAGAACCATCATTTACAAATGCAATCCGGCTCTGCCTGCTTATCTTTCCTTCTTCCATCAGGCAATGCATAATATTCCTTAGCTGCTTAGAAGTTTCAGGAAGTACCTCCTGTTCATTATAACATGGTATAACCAGCCATACAATATTAGATTTCATATTAGTATAAAATTACCTCTCTGATATATTCTTTTTATTTAATTATTTAAGTATACCTCCAAGCGCCTGGCTTACAAGGTTACTATCCAGCTTTAGTATAATCCTCCCTCTGCATTATACCCTTCCAGGCTGAAGGATATTCCCAATCCACACTATCTGCCTTTTTACAGCTTTGCAGCATATCCAGGGCAGGGAGGATGCCATTATAAATTTACAGGCGTGCCTCTGGAACATCACAACAGAGTTCCAGGACACGCCTTATTTCCTGTTTCTTATCCTAATCTGCTTTTTAATATCTTTCGTAAATAACTGTACTGTCCTTGGAAATATTATATTTTGCTGCATATAAATCAGCTTTCTTTTTCTTTAAAGCAGACTTTTTAATAATAAATTTAAAATCTTTAGAACTGCCAGAGTTTAAAGATATCTTCTTTTTCTTAAGTGTAAATGTACCAATTTCTTTTCCAGAAGCATCTTTTACTGTAATCTTTAATTTCTTAATCTTTACAGCCCTGTAGCCCCTGTTGTTTAAAACACTTGCTTTAAGGACAAGGTTTCCCTTGCTGTCATAAGACATTTTATAAACCTGCACCTGTGAATTGCCATATGGAACTGATGAGGCATATCTTCTTGTTTCATTATATTCATTCTTGCGTACACTAACTGTACATGTTGCAAGAACCTCTCCATCTTTTGTTGAAACTGTAACTTTTGCACTGCCAGGCTTTTTAGCTGTAACCTTGCCGGCAGAGTTTACTGTTGCAACTTTGTTGTTACTGCTTGCCCATACAATATCACCTGTAGCGCCTGAAACAGAAAGTTTTTCTGTAAATCCCTTTGTAAGTGTAATAGAGTTCTGGTTAAGCATTACAGAAGCCTTTTCCTGTGATACCGAGATAGCATACCGTGTATCTGCATTAAAGTCCAGCACTACTTTCCAGTCAGCCGGCACCGGGTCAGAAAGCGATAAAGTATATACATATACACCATCGACATACTGCCATGTTGCTGCATCCTCTGTCAATGTTGCTGCATTAACATATTTATCATTCTGGTAAAATGACATCATTCCTCCAACCATCTGCGGAACAAATAAATCAATATAAACCATAGGAGAAGAACTTACTGCAAAGCTGTATGTAATTTCCGTATTTGCTTTTGCTTCACCCTCCTGCTGTAAAACAGAAACTTCCTCTGCTTCAGTCATCACAGGGCTGTACGCAATACTGCTTATTGTTAAAGCAACTGCTGCCAGTACAGCTCCCGTTTTCTTAAAAACATTATTCATTTTTGTAATTTCCTCCATTCTGCGTCCCACACGCAAACTATTTTTTACGACAACAACAGTATAGCAAATTTACAACAATTCCACAAGATATTTTTAACAATTTGTACATATTTTAGCAATTATATATATAAGCCTTCTTATATAAGGCTTTTCCGCGCTTTTTACAAAAAAAGACTATATAATCCAATATAGTCTTAAATATAATATAAACTTTAACTGGGCTACAAGGATTCGAACCTTGAAATGCTGGAGTCAGAGTCCAGTGCCTT
>CAJTXH010000195.1 GCA_910580005.1 uncultured Lachnospiraceae bacterium
GTGTTCTGAAGAGACCCCTATATTACAGGCATTTGTAAATGGAAGGGTAAAAGAGTTCAGCACAAAGAAAAAACTCAGGTTTGTATACCAGATACTTTTCAGGATAGCTTCTTATTACCAGGTAAACTTAAGGATTATTGACAAGAAGCGTACAGAGATAGAGGAACGCATAGATGATAATACAAAAGATGTTGATTTAATTGATTTACATGCCCTGGAGTCAACGCTTGTATATTTTGCAACATCATTACGTGCCAATGCAGTTGTACTTGACAGGCTTACAAGGTATAAAAGGCTTGAACAGTACCCTGATGACAAGGAACTGCTTGGTGATGTAATTGTCGAGAACCAGCAGGCTATTGAAATGACAACAATATACAGGGATATTATAAATGGTACAAGGGATTTGATGTCATCAGTTATTGACAACAGGCTTAACAACGTAATGAAAACCCTTACAAGCATTACACTTGTAATGGGTATCCCAACGCTTGTGTCAGGTATTTATGGTATGAATGTAAGCAGTATACCACTTGCCACAACGCAGTATGGTTTTGGGCTTATCTGCCTTTTAATAGTAATTATATGTATTGTACTACTGGCAATACTGCGCCATAAGCGTTTTTTATAGAATAAACAGCAATGAAAGGACTGGATTTTTATGGATGCACCAAAAAACAGGCAGCACTTTGGATTTATAGGTTTCGGTCTTATAGGCGGTTCAATAGCACATTCGCTGCGCCGCCTGTATCCGGATGCCAGCATTATGGCATATAATTATTATAAGGACAAGCCACACCCAAAACTTGAAATGGCATCAGCAGAAGGTGTATTGTCAAAGGTTAGCACATCACTTGAAGATTTTGCAGAGTGTGATGTGATATTTTTATGTGCACCAGTACTTACAAATGTTTCTTATCTTGGACAGGTTGCACCATATATTGGAAGGGACTGCATAATTACAGATGTTGGAAGCGTTAAAGGCAATATACATAAAGCTGTAGAAGAACTTGGGCTGGGGCACAACTTTATTGGCGGACATCCAATGACAGGTTCTGAAAAGACAGGTTATGACAATTCAGGTGCAAGGTATCTTGAAGGTGCATACTATATACTTACACCAACAGATAAAACACCAGCAGAATTTACAGCCTGGATGGAAAATTTTGTTACCAGGTCAGGTTCAATCTGTGAAATTATGGATTATGCCACACATGACATGGTGGCAGCAGCAATAAGCCACTGTCCTCATGTTATTGCTGCATCACTTGTAAACCTTGTTGCATCACATGATAAGGATGGGATTTATAAGAAACTTGCTGCAGGTGGTTTTAAAGATATTACAAGGATTGCATCTTCATCACCTGGAATGTGGCATAATATCTGCATGGCAAACCCGGAATGCATAACAATGCTGTTAGATGAATATATAAATATCCTTAAAGACATTAAAGATGCAGTAACTTCAGGTGATGACAATGCAGTTATGGAATTTTTCGGGAATGCAAAGCAGTACAGGGACAGTTTACAGTAAAGGCAAACATGCAGGACTTAATTGGATTGATATAGATGATTTTTTGATAAAGCCCTGGCAGTTTGTATTTAATGCCAGGGTTTTTTAAAGATTAAGTTATGGTTGATGGGTAGTGCGTTTGAATTATTGTATACTGGTTATATGTATTATGCCGATGTTGCATAGGATACAATCTTACCATTTTTTGTCCAGAAATACACACAAGGAAAATGATAGCCTTCTGTTTTTTTTATTTTGATGCTGGTCTTGCTTGCCTTAATAAATGCTGATTTTTTCACTTTGCCATCATAATACCATTTGTCCTCGCACTCATATTGTTTTACTTTAGCAGGTATTTTGAATGTAAATTTCTTTTGTGCAATTTTTTTGTAATTGCCATCTGGCAGTATCCTGTTTAATGTACCTGTAATAGTGACCTTATTACTTAAAAGCTTAATTTTTTTTACATTATCAAAGGTGTAGCCGGTTCCCTCAATGGCATCAAAGGAAACTGCTTTTCTTGCTGCTTTTGAAACTGCTGCAGCATTTACCAACAATGCAAATGCAACTGTCAATAACAGGATTTTTCTTAATTTTTTCATATATTATCTCCTTTAACATTAAAAAACTATATTTTTATGATAATATTATATATATTTGATGAAAAGAAGTCAAGATTCTTTCCAAGCAAATTCTTTACATTTCTTAACCATCATGTTAAAATACCGTTAATGAGTAACACAGACAATCGCATCCAGTACATATTTAAAGGCTGGATGAGGAAAGTCCGGGCTCCGCAGGGCAGGATGCCGGATAACGTCCGGTGGAGGTGACTCCCAGGCTAGTGCAACAGAAATATACCGCCCGCGGCAGCCATTTC
>CAJTXH010000196.1 GCA_910580005.1 uncultured Lachnospiraceae bacterium
TCAGGAACTGTAGGTGCTTCATTCCTAAAGTATGTTGTAACTGGCTGGCCTCCTGTCATATACCTGCATTCCCTGCCAAAACTGTCATGCCAAGGATATCCATTAGTTACTGGCAAATCAACATTCCTTGCCATATTTGCAGGCGCTGTAATAAATGTCATGCTTGTGCATCCATTAAACATCCTTGTAACATTGCCGGCTGACCTCATATCAAACATGCTGAAATCAAGCACACTTATATTAGTACAGTTATTAAACATCTCACCCATATCAGTTACACGGCTTGTATTAAAATTAGCAAGGTCATAGTTCCATGCTGTACAGCCGCTAAACATGCCATGCATATTTACAACATTAGCTGTATTAAACCTTCCAATATTAAGCACACTGCATTGGCATTTATTAAACATATCCCCCATATCTATTACATTGGATGTATCAAAATTGCTTACATCAAGGAAACTGTAAACTATACATTCCTTAAACATGCTGTTCATATTTGTAACTTTACCTGTTCTTAAACTGCCAAGCGTATGTGCGGAAAGATTTTCACATCCAGCAAACATAAAGCTCATATCTGCTACATTTGATGTATCAAACTTAGAAACATCAATAGCCGCAACCTTGCAGTTTTCAAACATACCCTTCATATTTGTTACTTTTCTTGTATTAAACTCTAAAGGAGTTGTTGAAATATTAAAATCACGCAGGTTTATACATCCTGAGAACATATAACTCATATCTGTAACATTGCTTGTATCAAAGCCTGTATATCCAATATCGTTTATATGTAATGAAACAAAACTTTCGCAATTATAAAACATATGTGACATATTTGTTACTTTAGAAGTATTAAAAAACCTGAGTTCAAAGTCAGGCAGGTTTTTACAACCTGCAAACATATATGCCATATTTGTTACATTATTAGTATACCAGCCATCTAGTTCAAGGTTTGTAAGATTTGTACAGTCATTAAACATATAGCTCATATCTGTAACATTCATAAGTGGTGTTGTCTTAAAACTAATGCCCTGCATTGACTTGCACCCGTCAAACATATGGCTTGTATCTGTAAGGCTTGTTGTATCAAAGTAAGTAATTTCAACTGTTTCAAGATTATTCAGGCCTGCAAACATCTTTCTTGCAGAATGTATTCCTGTAATAGCAACTACTGCACTTTTTATTGAACTGCGGTGCGGATACCACTTTGGGTATGAATAGTCTGATGTAACATTTGAATAATCACCATTACCTGTAAGCGTCAGCACACCATATCTGTCAATAGTCCATGTTATAGCTCCATCTGTACCTTTATATACATAATTATCTGCACGCCTTAGCTGGTTAATCCTGTCTATCTGTTCCAGAACTTCATCTTTACTATGTATACTTGCCTTTTCTGCTGGCTTTTCATTAGCTGGCACACTGTAAGCCTCATACGTCTTTACAGACGAAGCACCAGCTATATAAGGCACTGAAGATGGCAGTAATACAGCTGGTAATAAAACTACGGTCAATAATCTGGATAATTTACGCATTTTCCCCCTCCTAATAATTTATACAGGAAAATACCGCCTGTACAGGCAGAAACTGCCCTGTATATGGTATAATATTCTATAATTGTATCACAATAATGTCAGATATCAAATAGGCTTTTATCTTTTTAAAAAATTTTTAATAAAAAGTGTCCCTGCCAAGGGCTGTTTATAATTTATTCACTCCTGCATTTATCCTGTAAATATATATACTAATCAATTGACAAAACCAGCACAATATCCTATACTTTATCAAAATTTATATATAAAATTATTATTTTCACAAAAATTATATTTATTACATTGTATGTATATGGAGGGTTTAATGAAAAATAAAACTAAAATCCAGGTATATTACAAACTGCCAGAAGAAGCTGTTCTAATACGCCAGGCAGTATTTGTTGAAGAACAAGGTTTTAAAGAAGAATTTGACAGTATTGACAATAATGCAGTACATCTTGTTCTGTTTGATGGCAATATCCCTGTTGCAACATGCCGCTTTTTTAAAGATAAAGAACCTGGTACTTACATAATAGGACGCATTGCCGTAATGCGTACCCACAGGGGGCAGAATCTCGGTTCTGCACTTCTTATAAAAGCAGCCCAGCTTATAAAGGAAGCCGGCGGAATTAAAATCTGCCTTCATTCCCAAAAACGTGTAAAAGAATTTTATGAAAAACAGGGATACCATATATTTGGCAAAGAAGATTTTGATGAGGGCTGTCCACATATCTGGATGTACAAGGAAATAAAATAAATCTTACCAATTGTTACTATTCACAGCTACGCTGTTCATAGTAACTAGCAGTGCTTTCAGCAC
>CAJTXH010000197.1 GCA_910580005.1 uncultured Lachnospiraceae bacterium
GGAACAGGATACTTTAGCTGGGAATATACAGACCCAAATGGAACACAATCTGAAACCCTTATTCCATCACATACTATCTTTACACAGAATAACGAATACAGGACTTATGCGGTGAGAAACAAAGTATGGCAGTCAGATGTAGACATAAAGGTTTCTAACTTTGTGCAAAATACAGGAGCAGGCATCACAGAACATATTTACCAGCAGAGGGGAAGATGTAACCATGACATGAATTATAACCTGTATTATACAATTGATGTAGAGAATCCGAAAGCTACCATTTTTGAAGATAAAGTAAGGGCTTATGATAACACGACAGACAGTGATACCCAAACTACCCCATATGATACAACTGCTGATGTTTATGAATTTGATGTAAATAATTTGATTTCTTGGGGGTCAACTGGTGCATCACAGACAGGTGTTTCTTATGGAAGAACTACGGTGGTAGACCATATTAAGACAGGAAGAACTTATATCCAGAGAGAGATTCCTACTGTTTTAACCACTATGACCAGTCTCCCCAAAGAGGTAATGAACTTTAGTATTTATCCTAACCATGACAGATTAATTTATGAAGACCATTATACAAATGCAAATATCAGTGGAAATGCAGCAAATAGAAAAGTAACTGTTTCTGTAAAAGATGGATATTATCCATCGAATGAACAAACTGCTGGTTCTGATATCTGGCCTGCCATAAATCCTAATGTGAAGGAAATGCAGCCACAAAATATTAATGGTTCAGATAATGTTCCTGATCAATATAATCAGGATGACAATGTATTGCATCATATTGCACCTACCACATCATTTAATATTAAGTTAAGTAATGGTGAAACAAAAACTGTTGTAGATAGTCATACGAAGAACTATACACAGTATGACTTTGAGTACAATCCTAGCAATAGGAACAACAAAGTAACATTTCCTAACTATAGAAACTCAATTATGTTCTTCAAGTATTCTAAGACAAATTACAGTTACAATGGAAACAGTATTCAGTCTGCTGTTGGTGAATTTAGAAATGAGCCTAAGACACAGACAGAAAGTTATTACATTAGTCAAGTATTGTTTAAGAGCAACTATACCTCCAAGTATAAGAAAGAACTTGAACATCAGGGAGCAGACTACATTGAAGATTATGATGCAAATGGAAATCTCCTGAATGCATGGATTGATATGGTAAATCAGAATAAGTTTGCTATTGTTTCAGCGGGGCAAGGCTTTGAGCTTAGAGTAACACTGAAATATGAGAATAGCTACTTGACACAATACCTGTCAAGATACTTTGGACAAGATGATGGACAAAATGATATACTTGGTACTTCTAACAGAGTACATCAAAGATATCTTACAAGCACAACTGAAAAAGGAAGACAGTTTGCTAATATCAGTTCTTTAACAGGTAAAGATGGAAGAACCACTCCATTTTATAAAGATACTGATAGAGCATACATTAGCAGCAATAGTATATTAGACAGATTAGCAGTCAATCTTGTAACAGGTTCAAATGTATTTAATGACTTATATGTATTCATGAGTGACAATCCTGATACAGTTTATAGTTATTCAGGAATCTATGATACTCCTGTTGTATTTGAACGAAATATCAAATACAGCGAAGATTTCTCTGTAACAACTGTAACTTATACCATGTGTGTAAGTCATGAAAATGGTATTTCAGGCAACTTGCAGAAGATGAAGTTTTATACGAACCAACTTGCTCCTGACAAGAGAAGTCCTGGTATTGTAGAGGGTAGTGCTGATGTAAGTGCAAATGGTGAACATAGTATTACCATTTGGACACCAATTGTAGCAGCAACCCCATTTGATTATCCTGCTGTAATACAAGAACGTTACATTGGTGATGCAATCGAGCTTGGTTACACAATTAAGACTACGGGGGCAGATGACAGTATTGTTCATATAGTACAGTAATTAATAAAAAGAATCTCCTTTCATCGTAAAGGAGATTTTTTATAAATAGTGCTTATATTGTTTGAAAAAAGTTTCGACAAAATTTGTATGAGCGTGGAAACTATTAGTCTGTATAAAATATTTTAAATAAAACATAATATTCTTGGTTTTCTATTTGTTATTTTAATATAATATATTGTTGCTATATTTAATTGATATAAGGTATCTAAATAACAGCAGTTTACAAGTTTTTGTAAAAGTTATATTTTTATGGTTTCGTATTGAATAAATATTCAATCTTCCTGTACTTTTTAGACAATAAAGTGCATATTTATTACATTTTAAGTAGTAAGTTGAGTAAATTTTTAAAAGTTGTAACCTGGTGTA
>CAJTXH010000198.1 GCA_910580005.1 uncultured Lachnospiraceae bacterium
CCACAAAAATTAGTAGGCCATATGGAAGATATTGGATTTGAGTTTAAGAAGTTAAAAGTATATCAAAGTTTAGAGGAGGTAAAAAAGAAATGAAAAGGAAGGTTACTGTAGTAGTATCAGTATTTACTTTAATTATATCTGCAAATTTATATTTAATGAATGGTAATGCTGCTAAAACTGTAGCAGCAGTTTCTGAGATTCAGCCTTATGCTAATCAGACAGGATACAAATATAAAGAAATTAATGGAAGGCTATATAAAAGATTATGGTCTTATACATATAACCGTTGGGAAGAGCCAAATTGGACTCTATCATAAAATTTATTGTTATTATTCATTGCCATTCTTTTTTCAAGCGTTAGTTCCTCTGTCTTCGGTATAGGACTACTGCAAATAAAAACCACCTTAAAAAGGTGGCTTTTATTTAGTTACATATGTTTAACAGCGTTTTAATAATTTTGCATACAAGTTATCTATACAGATTGCACCAAGCGGCGCAGTGATTAGTATAGATAATACAGCTACAGTAAGCACGATTTGGCCGCAGGGCAGTCCCATAGCAAGGGGGATTGCCCCGATGGCTGCCTGTACCGTTGCTTTTGGTGTATATGCTATCATGCAGAATAGTTTTTCTTTTTTATTTAGCGGAGTGCTTATTAGAGATAAAAGAACTCCTGCCATCCTAAAGAGTAGTGCGCCTAGCACTAATACTATAGAACTGATTCCGGCAGATATGGCATATTTTAAATCAACGGTTGCCCCTACTAGCACAAATAGGAATATTTCAGCGGCTACCCAGAGTTTATTATATTTTTGGGAGAGCCTATGTGATAATACGTTGTACTTTTGGTTAATGATAATCCCTAAACTCATAATGGCCAAAAGCCCCGATATTGGAATGGTTCCTTCCAGCCTGTTTTGCAGTTCGATTAACAGGAAAGAAAAGCTAAGTATAATTAAAAGCTTTATGGAATCTCTCATATGGAAGCTTCTAAAAAATTTTACAAGCAAGGTTCCTGTTATCATGCCAGCCAAAATTCCTAAAATAATTGAAATGGGTATCTGTAAAAAACTGGATGCTTTGATATTACCAGTTGAGGCTAAGGAAGTAAATGCGGTGAAAATAACAATGACAAAAACATCATCTACAGATGCTCCCGCAAGGATTAACTGGGGAATGCTTTTATCTGTCCCATAACCTTCTTCTATAAAACGGATCATTCTGGGAACAATGACAGCGGGAGATACAGCAGCAATGACGCTTCCCATTATTGCAGCGTCTAACAGGCTCACTCCTAATAATGCAGGGGCTAACAGGACAGTTCCTGCTAATTCTGCACAGGCAGGGAGAAAGCACATCAGGACCGCCGGACGCCCAACTTTTTTTAAATCTGACAGATTTAAGGATAATCCAGCTCTTGTTAATATGATAACAAGTGCAATTTGTCTTAAATCTGCAGAAATATTTAAAATGGATTCATCAATTAAATCAAGTGCGTAAGGGCTCATAATAATGCCGACAAGAATCATTCCTAACAAGCTAGGCAGTTTTAATTTGGAAAAAAGGCATCCTAAAAGCAGCCCAGATAATAAAATGCAAGCGATACTGAATAGCATTTTTTTCTCCTTCTATGAAGTAATGTTTAGGAATAAATCATAACTTACTTTTTGTTCTTTGTAAATAGATTTTAAATGACGGGGCAAGCTCCAAAACTAGTACATCGTTCCTTACAATCTGCGTTCCCCACTTTGTGCTATATTTTCCCCAAATTTAGTCAATGTAGCCCGCTACACCGTAAGCGATTTACAATAGAGTGCCTAGATTTCAATTAAAATCCATGAGATAATCACTCCAGTAACTGTATAGCAGTGTTAATGATAGTGCTGTACAGTAGCGTTAGGAGGTATCATCATGGGTCAGGTTACTAAAGTCAAAAAATATCTGAAACGGGAACAATGGTCAGCTCTCATTTCGGACTGCCAGTCCAGTGGGATGACGGTTACTGCATGGTGTAAACAAAACAGTATCTGTGAGCAGACTTATTATCGCAATCTTAGGAAACTGCGGGAGGAAGCCTGTGGTTCATTTCCTCTCCCTGCACAATCCGATAAGCCGGCTGTGTTTAAACAGTTGCAGCTTAAGCAGCCTGTATCAGATGGAAAAGCAGCCATCCTGATACATCTGCCATACGCCACTTTAGAAGTGCATAATGGAGCTTGCAGGGAAACCCTGGAGGCAGTGCTTGCCACACTGAAATCCACATGTTAG
>CAJTXH010000199.1 GCA_910580005.1 uncultured Lachnospiraceae bacterium
ACCAGCTTTTTAACTTGTGTGCCTATGTTTTGTGCCTTAAAGGCTGAATAGTAACTGTTGTACTAATGACTTTTTGTTGACAGGGTGACTTTATACTGATATGATAAGTACCAGAAGGACCAGCCGCCCGGAAAGACTTTTATACTTTCCTTAGTTTACCACATTAGCTGGTAATAGTTATGGTTATATGCATCCGAAGATGCGTTTGAAAATTTTCTTAACAGAAGATATTTAATTGGATAAATCCACCATGCAAATCCAAGCCACCACCATCATTCTATACAAAGCCACCATAACAAACTATATTTTTTCATTGTTGATAACCTGCCTTATTTTGATAATGCTGTCCATGAACTTTACGAGAATGTAAAAATAAAGACTTTGAAAGATGGCAACCGTATCCGTCTGGAAATGGTATAATAGATAAGAAAGTAAAAAACAATACTTATTTTTATATGATAATTTTCTATACTACTGGAAAAAATATTTTCAAACCTATTTTAAAATAAAAATTCAGTAAAGTAAAAAGGAGGCTTTATTTATGGTAACATTTGAAAAAACTATAGACCTGTTACAGACAATTCCCGAGAACGAACTTGAAACAGTATATACTTTCCTCCAGTTTATTAAATTCCAGGAAGCACATAAAAACAATGATGGAAAAACTTCTGCTTTTGGCATTGTACATGAATATGCAAATCCTGGACTGATACCTTTAGAAAAGGAGGCATTTGCTAATGCAATGGCAGAAAAACATGCAATTACTTGATGCAAATGTTATACTTCGTTATCTTCTTAATGACCATGCAGAAATGTCACTAAAAGCCAGGGATATTATTTCCTCTGGCAATACATATACAAAGCCAGAAGTTATTTCCGAAGTAATTTATGTATTAGAAAAGGTCTACCATATAAATAAAAATGGTATACGTACAGCAATACACTCCCTGCTTGATGATATTTCCTGTAATGAGAAAAGCTGTATTTTATGTGCTATAGATATTTATACGTCAGTTTCTCTTGATTTTGTGGACTGCCTGCTGATTGCATACCACAGAATTAATAATGAAAATATTTTCAGCTTTGACAAAAAACTTAATAAACATCTGGATTAATTTACCAGGTAACAAAAAACACCCAGTGTTACCAGCACTGGGCATATTAATAAGTGCCCCTTGACTAAACACCCCACAACGCTGTAATTATACCGCAGGACTGGTTTTTCTACAAGGGCAGGAAGAAATATATTATGAAATTTGCAACATATGGACGTAAATCAGTTTACAATGGAACGTACCAGGTGGATTTTTAATACATTCCTGGACATGTGCTGTTCACTTACGGCGTTACAGACTTTATTAAGAAACCAGGGCATACGTACAGAACGGGGATGCCCAAGACTTGCAGTAAGGCTTCCCTGTGCGTCTGTATCTATCAATAATACCTTTTTCCCCTGTTTTGCAAGCCCGGTTCCCAAGTTATAACATTAATCATAATCTGTGTTATGAATAGGGCACCCTTGGTTTTGGCTGTATCCTTTCCGCTACTTGGGCGGATTGGGGACTTTCACCCGTTAGCGGCGTGCGCCGCAAGGTGCACTACAAAAGGGTCTGCCACATAAACGGACAGACCCTTGTTTTAGCCTAAAGACACTAATTGAAACCCACTGTTTCATATATTTTTGCATTTTTTATAATAAGCAGTATTTGGTACACAAAGCAGGAAATTATTATATGTAGTAATTTATAAAAAACACAACTGTCCCGGCAATTTTATCTTTGATTGTTACTGCACTTGCAGTATCCATCACAATGCTGTTATAGAAATGGTTTGCTGCCTAAGAAGCAGATTTCAATGAATCTACTCTGCTTATTTTGCTTCATATGTTGCACCTTCTTTTGCAACAAACTTAATACTTGTAATCGTAATTGACTCCAATGAATCTGG
The DNA here is from genome assembly GCA_910580005.1 of uncultured Lachnospiraceae bacterium. Lineage (GTDB taxonomy): Bacteria > Bacillota > Clostridia > Lachnospirales > Lachnospiraceae > Butyribacter. The sequence goes on from CAJTXH010000199.1 coordinate 1,948, forward strand.
CCATCCAGTATAATCAGTATTAAACGCCTGAACATTAATTCCCACTGCTGGTCCTCCTGGCAAATCAGACAAACTAATGGTTAACACATTATTATATGGATTTGTTGAACCAACTTCCTCTAGATTAGCAAGCCATTGCTTAGCAACACCGTCTCCAAATCCATTTAACTGGTCTGGATCATCTTTAACTTCTGGGTCAGCTTCAATTTTACTTGCTAGTGCAATTTTACCGCCATTATACGATTTCCTGTCGCTTTCTTCAACAAACTTAAGAGTATATCCAACTTGCAACTCACTAAAATA
>CAJTXH010000200.1 GCA_910580005.1 uncultured Lachnospiraceae bacterium
CAACACAGCCTGCCTGGTCAAAGATCAGGGTTTTGGCACCTGCACGGGCAGCACAGACTGCCGCTCCGATTCCGGCAGGCCCTGCACCTGCCACTACTACGTCCACATCTTTGTATAAGGGGATTTCTTTGCTGTATCTAATAGTTTCTTTTTCCATAGAAAGACCTCCGTTTCTATAATTATTGTATCAAATGGTCTATTTCACAGTAAATATTGCATACTTCTGTTTTGTTGCCCTATCTTTTTCTTTTTTCGAAGTTGCAGTATGGGGATTAGTTTCTTTTAAGCTGATAGGCTTAAAAAATGACAGGGCAGAAACCGCTTTTGAGATTCTTGCCCTGCTTTTGACACTTGGACTATTTAAAAGAATTAGTTAAAATGTATACTTTTTACCATAATTGTTCAGCAATAAATTTTAACTGATTTTTACATTTATCCACAGATTTATTGACGCTTACCCTTACTCTGTCGATTACTTTTGTCTCTCCTTCCTGCAATAGATCCATAGGCTTTGATTCAATGGAGGAAATACGTCCAGATCCTAGAAAATCATCAAGCATAAATAAATGATTTTCGGGGTTAGCTGTTGATAACAGTGTTCTGTGCTTTGAAATAATGTCATAAACTTTATTTAAATAAACCTTAGTTTGCTGGTTAGGTTCATTTCTGGCGCCGGCTACTGTAGACCATCCACAATGTGTCAGTACTACCATTTGTATTTTTGGAATGTTCATGTCATTCTCTGGTAAATACTTTCGGAACTCGCTTTGGGGGTTGCTTAAGGTGTTGATAAGTAATTCTAATGACTTAATTGACTGCTGGTCTGTTCGAACCGGAATTATAAGTGCATCAGCCGCATACCAGGCAAGTTGTGTAGCACCTGCAAAAAAAGGTGAAGTGTCTATTAAACACTTATCCAGACTGTTTTCGTTTAGTTCCCGTTCAATCTCCTTTTTTAACGAATACAGAATACTTTTTAATGCTTGTTCTTTCTGGGCATGCTGTAATCCGGCCGTTTGGTTAATCGCTGTAATTAATTGTGACGGTAATAAATATAATTCTTCCGAAGACGGAATATAATAATTGTTTTTCTGTTCAAAAAAATGGTTTGTAGCACCAATGTAAGCAGATACTCTTGTTGCTTTACCTAATCCAGGTACTAAATAAGGTAATAACATGTCCTTCACATTAGTCTGCTGCCCGGCATAATAATTATTATCATAAAAATACGATAAATTTCCCTGAGGGCAAGTGTCTACAGCCAGTAAATTGTCAACTAAATAACTTAAGTTGAAAGATAGTGTTGTTTTACCAATACCTCCTCTTAGATTGCACATGGCATAAATTTTTTGCTTGGGCAAATCAATAGCATCTGCTTCATTATTTGCAATGGCATATTGTCTATTTATTATGGTTTTAATCGACATGTTAAATCCTCCTTTCTTACAATTAGTTTTACATATAATTGCATTATAGGTAAAACTAATTATATTATACGTATTCTTCGGCTAATGTCAATACATAAACACGTAATTTATATAATGTCGGAGTTTATGGCATTAATCTCGTTAAAATATAGATAATAAATATTAATCTAATTATACTTAAGAATTAATTTTTACGCTATTGAAGGCTGGCTGGAAAGACTCTATAATAAGCAGTAAATGAGAGAAACGGAAATCATTGTTAATGTGCAATTACGAAAGCGGCCAGAATAAAGTGGGGGAAGATGAAGAAGAGTGAAATAGTTTTTCGTATTATGACAATAAGTGCAGTTCTTTTAGCCACAGGGGCTATTTTATGCCTTGGGCTTCTGGAACACGGCAGGACGGTGCGGAAGGAAGAGGAAATGGAGCGCATAGCCGAACTGCCGGTAAAGATGGAATCCTGTCTGATTGACGAAGAAAGCGGGGAGACGGTAATAAAGGCATGGGCGGATGAAATCCCGGAGAGCGATAATGAATATTTTTACCTGTTTGCGCTGCGCCCTTATGAGGAGGGTATTGGGAATAATAAAACCTATCTGATGGGGGAACGGAAGGGAAAGGAGATAGAGTTCTGTTTAAAGACAGGGGTATTTGATAAATTTGTGGTGGGAGTGAAGGACGGCGGGTCTTACAGGGCGGTGAGCGCC
>CAJTXH010000201.1 GCA_910580005.1 uncultured Lachnospiraceae bacterium
CCAAAGCACCAGCGTTATTAGTTGAAGTATGTTTCGTAGATGATAAAGATGACTATATGTTATACAAAAGTGACAGGGATGATGTGGCAAAGGCAATAGTGAAGGCTGTAATAAACCACAACAAAGCATGTTAGCATAATTTTCTAAAATATATATAAAAAGACACTTAGTACATTATGTTTTTAAGTGTCTTTTTAGTTTCAAATATTTTTGTTGGATGAATAAGCTGGAATTAAAGACAGTTCTTCAATACGTTTAAGAGCTTCTTTTTTTCCATCTCCGTTAAGGGCATCAAAAAATAAAAGAATACGTTTTTGCTCTGTATTAAGCTGAAAACTGTTGTTTATAATTTTGGTTTCAATTTCCTGATGCAGTTTACCGTCATTTGTTTTAATAAGACTGTTCCATACATCATCAGATGTGTCATATTCACTTATTGTCTGGCCTGGTTCTATAAACTCAGACAGGCTGGTTTCCAGTGCATGGGCTATTTTGCGTAAATTTTCAATTTTTGGAATATATTTATTGGCTTCGTATTGACGGATTGTTATTGCTGCAAGTCCTGTTAAGCCAGCAAGGGTATTCTGTGTCATTTTCTTTTGTTTCCTGGTTTTTCTTATTTTTTCCCCAACAGTCATTTTTATCACCTCATGGATATTTTATCATAAATTTATATATTTGCATAGATGTAAAAACATACATATTGACAGATACAAAAACATATAGTATTATATTATATAGATGTAAATACATCTATATAAAGGAGGATCTGATATGAGAGTAAACCAGAAGGAACTGCTCTGTGCAATGTTTGACAAAGGTTTTAATACAATCCAGCTGGCAGATAAATCAGGAGTATCCAGGGCTACAATAAGCAATGTCCGTTGTGGGAAATCATGTTCCATGGATACGTTAGAGAAGATTGCTGGTGCACTGGATATAAGTGTAGAAAAGTTGCAAAACAGGCATATATAATTTTTAACAGATTAAAAACAGGGCTTATAAAAAATTTATATATTAATTGCGGTTTGCAATGTTAGATAACGGAGGGCATTATATGAATGATTTAGTAATGATTGAGGATGAACTTGTTCCAGTATACACAACAGGTACAGGTGAAAAGGTTGTATATGGTACAGAGTTACATAAGGTGTTACAGGTTAAAAGCAATTACACTACATGGATTGAAAGACGTTTTAATGATATTGATGCTATAGAAAATGAAAATTATGAGGTTTTTTCCAAAAGTGGAATAAACCTGAAAGGCGGCAGACCACAGATAGAACATATAATCAAACTTGACACCGCCAAAGAAATGGCAATGTTGGAGCGTAATGACAAAGGAAAACAGGTCAGAAGGTATTTTATTAGTATTGAGAAAAAGTATAAAGAAAACCAAAACGGAAATAACCCAAGGTTTCTTATGTGTTTGCAAGGCATTAAATTCATGGCAGATGATTTAAAAATAGCAGAATCAAGCCGGTTATTTATGTATGACAGTGCATTTAAAGAATTTGGCCTGCCTGCAGGATTTCTTCTGCATTATGAAGATAATGGCAACCGCGAAAGATGTTGCGCAACAGTTCTTCTTGAAAGAAACAATTGCAAAATAAAAGTACAAAAATTTAATAATCTTCTTTTGGACAAAGGTTTTCTTCAAACAAAAGAACGTAAATCCAGTAATGGCAAGATGAAAACATATAAGTCATTAACAGATAAGGGTTTATTGTATGGTGTGAATTTGATTAGTAATAAAAACCAAAAAGAAACACAGCCTTATTATTATGCTGATAAATTTATGGAGCTTTATAACATGGTATTGGAATAACATTGTATAACAGGTATGGTGGTTTTGTTTGGACGTATTACGCAGGATATGTGCAAAATGCAATGCTGTAACAGATGCAGACATGCATATATCCATACACTTTAACAGTGGCAGGAATGACAGGACAGGTGATGGCAGGACAGGGGGCACAGAGGTACTGCTTACAGAAAATGTATCTGATAAAGGTGATATAGCAAAGCGCATCTGTAACCAGATGTCGAAACTTGGGTTTACTAACCGTGGTGTTAAAGTTAGCAGTAACCTGTATTTCTTAAATCATACCAAAGCACCAGCG
>CAJTXH010000202.1 GCA_910580005.1 uncultured Lachnospiraceae bacterium
ATCAGGTGCAGAGGTGCAGTCAACAATAAGGACAGTTTACAACCTTGAAGTCCTGGAAGAAAATATACCAGAACCAGGCACATGCACTGCTGGAAACCAAGAATATGGAAATAATACTGCTATGACAGGAAGGATTATAACAATACGTGTACAAGGAAATGGTTTTTTATATAATATGGTAAGGATAATAGCTGGGACATTGCTTGAAGCTGGCAAGGGAAGGATAAACCCGGATGATATGGAAGAAATAATTGCATCATGTGACAGAAGCCGGGCAGGGGCTACAGCACCAGCAAAGGGGTTAAAACTGGTTGAAATATATTATGGAATATAGAAATATTTCTTGCAGACTGCAATGAATTGGGAAGAAATAGCAGATTTTGCACAACAAAAAGAAAAGTGGCTTAAAAAATACCTGTAATTTCCAAAAACCTAAAGATTACATGCCATACATCCGGGGGCAGTAATTCTGTGTATGCTTGGAATAATAGACCAGGTTTTATGCCCTGCTCTTAAAAAGGCAGTGGGATTATTTAAAAAGAAATATACAGAAGTGGATATTTCATATTTGCATCTTCCAATACAGCAAGAAGAGGATGGACTGGGGTGAATAATTTGATAAAACGCTATTTTGTAAGGACACGCTCCCTTCAGGAAGGGATGCGCATTGACCAGAGTATAAAGGACAGGCTTGACCGTACCCTTATAGCCAGGGGGACAATATTAGACAGCTATATGATAGGGTCATTGCAGAAATTAGGGGTTGGAGGCATATATGTCAGTGAAGGCAGGGAAGACCCTCTGCCAGAAGCAAAAGAACCGCCTCTTCCACCTGAAATACAAAAGACTATTGACAAGACAAGGTGTGAAGACCCATCTAAAATAAAGCTTTCAGAAAGCCTTAAACAGAGGGTTTCAACAGGTATGCAGTATTTGTATAATAATACAAGTGATGATAATTTTGCTAGTACATCTGCAAGGATTACAAATGACCTTAATAAAGCAATTAATGACAATGCCGCAATAGCTGTAGATATCAATGCATTAAAAACAAGTGACGAATATACATTTAAACATAGTGTTGATGTAGCAACTATGTCTATGATTATTGCCAAAAACATGGGATATTCACAAGATGATATATATAGTATAGGGGTTGCAGGACTTTTGCATGATATAGGCAAATCTAAAGTGCCGCTTGAAATACTGAATAAACCTGCAAAGTTAAATGATGAAGAATTTAAAGTAATGAAGAACCATACAGTATTTGGCTATGAGATAATAAAAGAAAAAGAGAACTTCTCTCAAGCAATTGCGCTTGCTGTATTACAGCACCATGAAAAAATGAATGGCAGGGGATATCCATTAGGGGTTAAGGCAGATAAGATAACTGACTTTGCAAAAATTCTTTCAGTTGTTGATGTTTATGATGCACTTGTAACAGAACGCCCATATAAAAAAGCACTTTCGCAGCGTACAGCAATAGAAATGATTATGTCTATGACAGAAGAACTTGATATAAAAGCCATGAAGGTTTTCTTCAAGACAGTAATATTGTACCCTGTAGATACAATAGTAGAATTAAGTAATGGGGAGAAAGCGAAAGTCGTTAAAAATAATGAAGGTTCTGTACTCCGTCCAACCGTAGTAGGCATTGCAACAGGAAAAGTGTACAACCTGGCTGATGATTTGTCATGTGCCAATATACTTATAGTCTGACATGAAAAAGCCCTGCCTTATACAAGAGTTTAAGACAGGGCTTTTTATGCGGAAAAAGGGACTCGAACCCTCACGTTTTGCAACACAGGAACCTAAATCCTGCACGTCTGCCAGTTCCGTCATTTCCGCATGTGTAATATAAAAGCAAGAATTTTATACAAAAAATATTGTAAAATTATCATGCTTTATTAGTTTATCATTAAATGGCTGATATGTCAATTCTGTAAAAATTTTGAGTTTAACAAAGCCTTAACAGCTTCAAATACACGTCCGTTTCATAAATTTCCAGTTATCCTGTGTTTGTGTAAAAACGGAC
>CAJTXH010000203.1 GCA_910580005.1 uncultured Lachnospiraceae bacterium
CGTCCGTTTTTACACAAACACAGGATAACTGGAAATTTATGAAACGGACGTGTATAAAGGCTCTTTCCATCTTTAGCTACTATACCATTTACACCATCACTACACTAATGTGCTATTAGAATACATTGAAATATATTGATTTATATATTTATTTTTATATAAACATTGCATTAGAATAAAAAAATATGCTATACTTATCAAGCGTTTATTCGTTTTTTTGCAAATTTACAACTTGAAAGAGGTTTAAAAAGCTATGAAATTAGGAATTGTTGGTTTGCCAAATGTTGGCAAAAGTACATTATTTAACTCATTAACTAAGGCTGGGGCAGAGTCAGCTAATTATCCTTTCTGTACTATTGACCCTAATATAGGTATTGTGCCCGTACCTGATGCAAGGCTTGATGTGCTTGCAAAAATGCATAATTCTGCAAAGGTTGTACCTGCAGCAATAGAATTTGTTGATATAGCGGGGCTTGTAAAAGGTGCTTCAAAAGGCGAAGGCCTTGGAAACCAGTTTCTTTCCAATATCCGTGAAGTTGATGCAATTATCCATGTGGTACGCTGTTTTGAGGACAGCAATATTGTACATGTTGATGGAAGCATTGACCCTCTGCGTGATATTGAAACAATAAATCTTGAACTTTTGTTTTCTGACCTTGAAATACTTGAGAGACGTTATGCAAAGCTTGTTAAGGGCGTAAAAGGTGACAAGACTCTTGTTAAAGAAAAGAACCTTGTGGAAAACCTTAAAAAACACCTTGAAGATGGTAAAATGGCTAAAAGCTATGAAACTGCTGATGAAGAAGAAGCACTTCTGCTTGAAAGCTTTAACCTGCTTACTGGCAAACCTGTTATATATGCTGCCAATGTTTCGGAAGACGGGCTTGCAGATAATGCATCTGGCAACAGCTATGTAAATTCAGTAAGGGAATATGCCAAGAATGAAGGTTCGGAAGTTTTTGTAATATGCGCACAGATAGAGCAGGAAATTGCGGAACTTGATGATGAAGAGAAAAAAATGTTCCTGGATGACCTGGGTATCAAAGAATCAGGGCTTGAAAAAATGATACGTGCGAGCTATTCACTTCTTGGGCTTATAAGTTATATAACCTCTGGAGAAATGGAAACAAAGGCATGGACAATTAAAAAAGGGACAAAAGCCCCACAGGCAGCAGGTAAAATCCATTCAGACTTTGAAAGAGGGTTTATACGTGCAGAAGTTGTAAGTTATGACAACCTTACGGAACATGGAAGCATGGCAGCCGCCAAAGAAAAAGGGCTTGTACGTTCTGAAGGCAAAGAATATATAGTACAGGACGGGGATGTTATATTATTCCGCTTTAATGTATAGTATTGGAGGCTTATATGGGAGCAGATATAAGATTTCCGCATTTAGGCATAGAAATAGAAGAACTTGGCAAAAGTTTTTCCATTGGAGGATTTTCTATCGCCTTTTATGGGATAATCATATCACTTGGCATGCTATGTGGCTATCTTGTGGCAGCAAGCCAGGCAGAAAGAACAGGACAGAACAAAGAACTTTACCTTGACCTCGCATTATGGGATATTATATTTTCAATTGTGGGCGCAAGGCTGTATTATGTTATATTCAGCTGGGATTATTACAGCAAAAATCCTGGCGAAATATTTAATATACGCGGAGGCGGGCTTGCAATTTATGGTGGGATTATAGCAGGTGTAATAACTACATTTGTATTTTCCAAAATAAAGAAAATCCCGTTTTTAAGACTAGCTGATACTGCATGTACAGGCCTTTTAACTGGGCAGATAATAGGCAGGTGGGGAAATTTCTTTAACAGGGAAGCCTTTGGCGGATATACAGATAACATTTTTGCAATGCAGTTAAAAATGCAGGATGTAAACAAGTCTTATATTTCTGATGAATTATACAGCTATATCCAGACTGTAGATGGCATAG
>CAJTXH010000204.1 GCA_910580005.1 uncultured Lachnospiraceae bacterium
GGAGGGCTGTTTAAACTGCCAGCCAGGGAATATATACCAGCAGATGCGCCAGACAAAGGAACAGTTTGGAAAGACAGACAAACGCCAGGGTTACCATATTATTTTATCCTTTACAGAAGGTGAAGTGGATGCTGCCGATAGTGTAACTTTATCTGGGGGATTTTAAAGAAAAAATGCAAAAGGATGCCTTTTTGTAGTATAATGTAATTGATCAAAAATAAATTTAAGAAATATACTTAAGAAAGAAGGCATCCTCTATGAATAATATTATACAGTATTTTTCAGAAAATGGAATAGAAGAGTTAGAAAAAATTAAATTAAATTTTTTGAAAGACCCATCACATTTTGAAGTTTGTGTAATGAAAGTGTTGGGAATTTTTTTAAAAATGGCGTGCATACTAATTTCGGAGCGGCTTGAAGAGTGTAACACAATGCTTGAAGCAAGTCTTAAAAGACAGTCCTGCTGGCATATAAAAGACCGATGTCAAAAAAGTATATTGACACCAGATGGGACAGTATATTTTACACATACCTGTTTTATAAATAAAAAAACGAAAGAAACTGCGTACCTGCTAGACAGAATAATGGGATGGAAGCCGCATACCCGGCTTAGTGATGGTGTAAAAACAAGGATTCTCGAAGCAGCAGCACAGTGTACCAGAAAAAAAGTAAAATATTTATATGTGGAGGCAGATGAGAACCATATTGCCCTGTAGTATAAGGAAAAGAAAGGGGATATAAAACGTTTCAAAGGACATGCAGATAATGGGCAGGTAGTAAAATTGGTTTATGTACATGAAGGGTATGTGGATGGAAACGCGGAAATAAAAAGAAAAAAACTGGGAAATATATTTTACTTTGGAGGTCCTTATCGTGGGAAAGACAATGAAAAACTGTGGAATGAAGTAAAGGAATACATAGAAAAACAATATGAAACAGAAGAAATAGAAAAAATATACTTTCAGTCTGACGGTGGAGCATGGATGAAAAAGGGCATTGAAGTTCTTAATGCGGAATTTGTATTGGACGAATTCCATATCGAGAAATATATAAGGAAAATGGCACGTCTTGAGAGTAGCAGTACAGAAAAAGAACAGGAAGAAACTGTGAAATATTTGCAGGAGTGTATTGAAAAAGGAAGAAGGACAGAACTGGAAAAATGAGTAACAAAAACAAAAGAAAACATTACGGAAAAGGCAGGGAAAAAACTTGAAGAATGATGGAAATATATAAAAAATAACTGGAGGGGGATACGAAAACGTATAAAGAAGGAGGATGGTGTAATTGGAAGCAGCACAGAAAATCATATAAGCCATATGATATCAGAAAGAATGAGCAGCAGACCAATGGGATGGTGTCGTAAAGGTGCAGATATGTTATCACATATAAGAATTTACTGGAAAAGTGGAAGCAACATGTTGGAAGTGGTACAGACACAGGAAAAAATTAAAATGGAAGAAAAAGCAGAAGGAGAAAATTATTTTAGTGCAAGTGAAATGCTTTCATGGGAAAACAGACATAGAAAAACAAATGGAAAATATATAGAAGCATTATGTGCAAGTATAGCAAATTGCCAGATGTCTGCAAAAGTAAATTTTAATACTTCCATTTTTGGTATATTTTAAAAAATTATATATTTTAGTTTTATTAGCATAGCTGGAATATATAATGAACCAAAAAAGGGCATATTATATATTTCGTGTCGTATACCCAGATGAAGTTACACTATCGATGCTGCCACTGCATTTGAAATTACAGGAAAGTTTGCAAAGGAGTATCTTGGCAGTGATTATGAGGCACTTTATACTGTGCATGACAATACGGACCATATCCATGCGCACATTATATTTAACAGCGTAAGTTTCCACACAGGGAATAAATACCATTACAAAAAAGGGGACTGGGCGGAAAAGATACAGCCTGTTACAAATCGGCTG
>CAJTXH010000205.1 GCA_910580005.1 uncultured Lachnospiraceae bacterium
CCCATATCATCCATTCCACTAGGAAAACAGATTTCACTGTCTTTACATACAACCTTGCCTACAGGTGAAATGACTGCCGCAGTCCCACACAGCCCGCATTCTGCAAAATCCTTTACTTCTTCTAAGTATACTTCCCTTTCCTCAACTTCAAGTCCAAGATAATCCTTAGCAACAGACATAAGTGAACGGCGTGTTATTGAAGGAAGTATGCTGTTTGATTTTGGGGTAACGACCTTATTGTCCTTTGTAATAAAAATAAAGTTTGCGCCGCCTGTCTCTTCAACCTTTGTGCGTGTACCTGCATCAAGGTACATATTTTCATCAAAACCTTTATTATGTGCATCTACTATTGCATGAAGGCTCATAGCATAATTAAGCCCTGCTTTAATATGTCCCGTGCCATGAGGGGCTGCCCTGTCAAAATCACTGACACGTATTGTAATAGGTTTTGCACCACCCTTAAAATAAGGACCTACTGGTGTGGTAAATACCCTGAACTGGTATTCATTAGCAGGTTTTACCCCTATTACTGCATCACTTCCAAACATATAAGGCCTTATATATAATGTTGCCCCTGAGCCAAACGGAGGCACATAACCAATATTTGCTTCAACAACCTTAACTACTGCATCAATAAAACGCTCTTTAGGAAATTGCGGCATCTCTAACCGCAATGCAGAATCCATCATCCTTTCTGCATTAAGGTCTGGCCGGAAACAGACTACTTTGCCATCTTCAGTTGTATATGCTTTCAGTCCCTCAAATATTGTCTGTGCATACTGAAGGACACATGCACATTCACTAATTGTTACGGTATCATCTTCTATAAGGGCACCTTCATCCCATGCGCCATCCTTATAATTTGATACATACCTTTTGTCCGTCTTCATATAACCAAATCCAATATTACTCCAGTCTATGTCTTTCTTTGCCATATCAGTCTCCATTCCGCCACTAGCGCTGTGACACAAATTATAATATGTTACATAATGCACGCCTTACACCATGCTGTTTCAGCATGCCAGGCAATAAAACCAGCTATAAGTGGTTATGCCGCCTGGTGCTTACTAAATTGTACAACTTGTCTTATAGGGTGTCAAGTTACTATATTTAATTTTATTCATGTTTAAGTTAAATCATTTTCAATCATGCCGACCCTCCTGACATGGCGTTCTTCGTTTGAAAACTCTGTTTCAAGAAATGTGTCTACTATCTTTAAAGCATGTCCTGGCCCGATTACCCTTGCACCCATTGCAAGAATATTGGCATCATTATGTTCCCTTGTAGCCTGCGCACTAAATGTATCATGGCACAATGCAGCACGTATTCCCTTTACCTTATTGGCAGCAATAGATATGCCTATTCCTGTGCCGCATATAAGTATTCCTTTGTCGCATTCACCTGATACAATTGCATTAGCTACCTTTTTTGCATAAACTGGATAATCGCATGGCTTTTCATCATAGCTTCCATAGTCCTTATACTCTAATCCTTTCTCTTGCAAATGCTTTATAACCTCCTGTTTAAGTCCAAAACCTCCCTGGTCACTGCCCAATGCTATCATTGTCTTCTCCTCCTTCTTCATGATAAATTGCTTCTATTCTAAGGATTACCCTTTCAACCCTTTTTTGTACTTCTTCAAAAAAACTTTGATACTGTGCATCATCTGCACCATATGGGTTTATCATATCAGTATCTTCACCTATAAATTCACCTATTGTATACACATTATTGTCTATGCCAAAATCCTCCATAAGTTTAACCTTTTCGCTAAATGCCATTACAAGCAGAAGTGTATCTGGTGTTATATCATCCTTTTCCATCTGCATTGAATGCTTATGGTTACTTACCTCCATATCATGGCTGCTAAGTATAACATTTACTTTAGGGCTTATAGGCTCTGAAAAAAGGACAACAATT
>CAJTXH010000206.1 GCA_910580005.1 uncultured Lachnospiraceae bacterium
CTGTTTTGAGGTAATTTGTTATTTCACGTGACAGGAACCCCATGTCACTTATTAAAATGTCATTTTCATGGAAACAGGAAGTATTTTTTAACATTTCCCTGCATAATTCCATGTCATGGGTTTTTAAAGTGCCGAAGACAATTTCTTCTGCAATGCCTGAATCACCTGTGATTCCACGGAGTACACCAAGTTTATACCCACGCATGGTTTCGCCGTCTATAGTTACAACAAAGGAATTTTCATAATTTGTATTGCTGGTTTTAACAGGAATTTTTGTACAGTCCAGTATATGTATGCATGGCTGGACACCAAGATTTCCTAATACATAATCCTGCACATAATGGTTATAAAAAGAAACCAGTTCCCCGCTGTTATATTTTTTTACAAGTTTACGCATGACACTTTCTGAAAAAAGCCCCTCATTTACATTACGTCCATAATCCTATGCATTCCAGCTAAGTTCTGCAAGCAGCCCTGTATCTGTAACTGCAAAAGGGATATCTGTAAGGCTTGTTTTCTGTTTGGGTTTTGCAGTAATGGCAAGCGACAGCAGTATATTTGAAGGAATATGGAGGTTGTCACGGCGTTTATCCTTAAATGCTTCATTAAAAGGTTCAAGAAAGCCATGATGCTTCATGGCAAGTATAACAGAATCAGCAAGGGCTGGCATTGCCAGTCCTGCAGTATCTATTTCTCCTGAATATATTGCTTCAAGGACTTTTTCCTTATCTTTTTTGCTAATCTGTACCATTGTTTCTTCCTGCCTTTATATAATAAAATGATTGTTCCCCATTTATTATAACAGATTTTTTATATCATGTCCAAAAGACTAATTGAAGTATTTAAAATCAATGTTTGATTTTTGGCTGGTTTATGTTATAATCTTGTAGTTGATAAGAATAGAAGAGAATATTTGTAAAGACCATTTCGAGAAATCCTGTCCAGAATATGGTCTTTTTTCCGCACAGGCATAGATATCTTCACATTTATAAACCGTTTTTACATGTATAGCTGTCTAATTTGGAATCATGCTACATGTTTCCGTTTTTTCAATATTATTCCTGCACTTGTGGATTTTGGAAGTTTCGTAGTTAGCAGGTTTTATGTAAGAAAGCTGGCTATTCATTTTAAGGAACACATGGTTTTCTTCACTCTCATATCCAGATTAAAATGATAGAGAAATTTGAAATAATATAATATACAAGGCATAAAAGTTATGTTAAACATAAATTATTTTATATACTGATGATTGTTATATGTGCCATTTTATGTTAATTGGATGCACTTGGAGATATAGTGGCATGAGAATGCACATATTATGAATATATTGCCAAAATATGCACTGCTTTTACAAAAAGAATATATAACAAATTTGCCTAAGCCTAAAAAGGGTTCTGCTAAGAAGAATATGCTAAACTGTCTGATAAAGAACCTTCTTTTATCGAAAGTTATTTGTCATAATTTTATGAAATAGATGCTAGGTAACATTCAGGATAACCGCATAAAATAAATATTCTATAAAAGTAGGTAATATATAAATAGTTTTTAATTTTCCAAAACCGTGTATTCCTGGTATAATCTTTAATAAAGATTATACCAGGAGAAAAGTTATGGCACGGAAATCAGGAAAAATTGGAGATATACAGGAAACATTAAAAGATTACAACATCAAGATAAAAGACATTGCAGTGAATGACATTTTTATCCACTGTCTTTCAAAAGAAGCAGCAAAAGTACCAGATTACAGGCATCTATCTTATGTAAAACACAAACTGCAGGATATTCTTTCCATATGTATCCTTGGATTTCTTGCAGACTGCAATGAATGGGAAGAAATAGCAGATTTTGCACAACAGAAAGAAAAATGGCTTAAAAAATACCTGGAACTTCCT
>CAJTXH010000207.1 GCA_910580005.1 uncultured Lachnospiraceae bacterium
AAAATATATACTGTAACTAAAAGCCAGCAGAATGAAACAGCTGGATGAAGAGATAACAAAAGACGAAACAGATTATGAAGTAGTAGTTGTTAAGAAACGCCACCACTTCCATTCTTATGAATGTATGGAATGTGGTGCAGTGTACAGGCAGCCGGTGCCTTACAGCCTGAAGGAAGAAAACCAGTATGGAAGCGGGGTAAAACCACTGGCGCTCCTTCTTATTGATATGGGTAATTTAAGTGTAAACAAAGCCTGCAGGATGATGGAAGGGATTTCACAGCAGGAAATCCATCCAAGTGAAGGATATATAATAAAACAGCAGAAAAAAGCTGCAAAATTACTGGAAAACTTTGAAAAAGAACTGTTAAATGGGATAACCCGCCAGAAAATATTATACTGGGATGATACACAGAAGAGAAAGTAGAAAGTGTGTTCAGGAAACTTAATCCGCTTCTTCTTAAGGGAATTGAAAACAATAAAAATGATAACAGTTATTATGGCAATGAGGAACGGAAACTGCTTAACCGTATAGCAAAGTATAAAAATAATTACTTTGCATGGGTAACAAATTATGCATCTGTTAAGAGTTACATAGAAACATGTTACCGCAATGGAATTGATGAATACACGGCATTAAGACGTCTTTGTGATGGCAGTCCATATACTGTTGCTGAGATATTAGGGAAAAATGAATAATCATTTTTCCCTTGTTAGAGTTAAAAAAATTAATTAATATTAGTTTTTTATTAGTATTTTTTCTTATTGACTGTGAATAGTAACAAACTTATGAAACGGACGTGGAAAGCCAGTCACAAAGGCTTGACAGATTATCTGGTGAGGGCTATAATTAATATAGCAGTATTAAAGAAAATACAGGCTATACGCCTGTATGGGCTGTGTTGTATCTTAATATTATAGTATTGGGGTCAAAAGTATTTAAAATGAGGAGGATTAATAATGAAACTAAACAGAAAAGTTATTGCTACTATGTTAGCTGTTTCCATGGTTACAGCTACGGCAGGAAGCAGTGCTGTAACAGCAGAAGCGGCAAGCAAGCCGTCAGTAACAAAACAACTTACAATTACACAGGGTAAGAAAAAGACAATTACAGTAAAAGGGAAATTTATAAAATCCAAGTCTTTTAAGAGTACCAATAAGAGTATTGCTGTTGTAAACAAAAAAGGCGTTGTAACAGCAGTATCTAAAGGAAAGTGTAAGGTAAAGGTAACAGTTAAGTACAGTAAGAGCAAAAAAGCAAAAAAAGTTTTAAAGAAAGAATTTGTTACACAAATCACAGTAAAGGCAAAGAAAAAGCCAGAAGCAACAAAAGAACCAGAAGTAACACAGACACCGTCTGTACAGGCAACAGTAGCACCAGAGACAACACCAGGGACAGAAGCAACAAAAGACCCGTCATCAAATACAGAAGTTACAGCAGCACCTCAGTCATCAACAGCACCAGAGGTAACACCAGCTGCTACACCAAAAGCAACAAGTGCCCCGACAGATACACCAAAGGCGACTACTAATCCAGGAGTAACAACCAAACCAGGAACATCACAGGGATATTATCCTATTCCTAATGTACCAAAAAATACATCAAAACCAACACAGACACCAACACAAGCACCAGATACTCCAGCTGGAGATAAAGTGGAAAATGTTGTGATTGATATATCAGAAGCAGCGAGTGGTGCTGCTGCTACATTTACAGCATCATCTCCAGCGTTCATCAATTTCAGTAATTTAATTGATGAACGCTTTGACCTTAAGTATTTTAGTGAGTTGCAAGTTGGATATACTCTTAAGTTTGTTGAAGAAAGCGACA
>CAJTXH010000208.1 GCA_910580005.1 uncultured Lachnospiraceae bacterium
GCATCTTTAAATATATCCATGTTTTCCCTTGCAGGGACATAGGTATCAACTTTACGTTCTGTTTTAAGGTAATTTGTCATTTCACGTGACAGGAATCCCCTGTCATTTATTAATATGTCATTTTCATGGAAACAGGAAGTGTTTTTTAACATTTCCCTGCATAATTCCATGTCATGGGTTTTTAAGGTGCCAAAGACTATTTCTTCTGCCATGCCTGCGTCGCCTGTAATGCCGCGCAGTACACCAAGTTTATATCCACGCATGGTTTCACCGTCTATGGTTACAACAGAGGAATTTTCATAATTTGCGTTACCAAGGTTTACAGGGATTTTAGTACAGTCCAGTATATGTATGCACGGCTGCACACCAAGATTTTTTAATGCACAGTCCTGCACATAATGGTTATAAAAAGAAATCAGTTCCCCGCTGCTGTATTTTTTCACAAGTTTACGCATTACACTTTCAGAAAAGAGCCCGTCACTTACATTACGTCCATAATCCCATGCATTCCAGCCAAGTTCTGCAAGCAGTCCTGCATCTGTAACTGCAAAAGGGATATCAGTAAGGCTTGTTTTCTGTTTAAGTTTTGCAGTAATGGCAAGTGTCAGGAGTATATCCGGGGGGATATGCAGGTTGTCACTGCGTTTATCTTCAAAAACATCATTAAGCGGCCCAAGAAAGCCATGGTGTTTCATAGCCAAAACAATAGAATCGGCGAGCGCTGGCAGTGCCAGTTCTGCAGTGTCTATTTTACCTGAATGTATTGCTTCAAGTACCTTTTCCTTATCTTTTTTACTAATCTGTATCATAATGTTATTCCCTGCCTTTATACCAGAATGGTTATTTCACCCATCTGATTATAACAGTTTTATTACATTATGTCCAAAAGACTTATTGAAGCTGAGCTAGATTCATCTTGACAAAATCTCTGCCACATACTATTATAAACTGGAAACCATTATTAAGGTGGTTAAATATTGATATTTAGCCACCTTAGTAATATACCTCGAAATAGGTGGTTCTATGACAGCAAACGCTTTTATCCTGTTTGGGGTGGAAGCTTTTTTAGTTTAAGAACAGAAAGGAAAAAACACTATGTACGAAAAGGTATCAACCGACCTGAACTTTGTGGAACGTGAAAAAAACGTTGGAAAGTACTGGCGCAACCAGAAAATATTTGAGAAATCAATGAAAGCAAGGGAGGGAAACCCTACCTATACTTTTTATGACGGACCACCAACAGCAAATGGGAAACCACATATTGGACATGTTATCACCCGTGTCATTAAAGATATGATTCCGCGTTACAAAACAATGAAAGGGTTTATGGTTCCGCGTAAAGCTGGCTGGGATACCCACGGACTTCCAGTTGAACTAGAAATTGAAAAACAGCTTGGGCTAGATGGAAAAGAGCAGATTGAAGAATATGGCATGGAACCTTTTGTTAAAAAATGTAAAGAATCTGTGTGGAAATATAAAGGAATGTGGGAAGATTTTTCCGGGACAGTCGGTTTCTGGGCAGATATGGATAATCCATATGTTACCTATGACGATAACTTTATTGAATCAGAATGGTGGGCTTTAAAAGAAATCTGGAATAAAAAATTATTATATAAAGGTTTCAAAATTGTGCCTTACTGCCCAAGATGCGGGACTCCACTTTCTGCACAGGAAGTAGCGCAGGGCTATAAGACCGTCAAAGAACGTTCTGCCATCGTCCGCTTTAAGGTGGCTGGTGAAGAAGCTTACTTTTTAGCATGGACTACAACCCCTTGGACTCTTTCTTCCAATGTGGCTCTCTGTGTAAACCCTGATGAAAC
>CAJTXH010000209.1 GCA_910580005.1 uncultured Lachnospiraceae bacterium
GTATGTACATTCATATTTAAATCCTTTTCCTTCAGGATATGTAGTTGCTACTGGTCCAAAATGTCCATTTGCTACATTATAATCTGCACCAGGAGCATCTGTAATTTCTCCATGATCTCCTAAGTTAGTAACAATTACTGCCATATCATATTCTCCACTTGTTAAGGTAAAGGCAGTTGGTAATCCAAAACCTAATGAATAGAAGAATTCATCACCTTCACCAGTTTTATTAGTTCCATTCATTAATTTATTATTTGTTTTTAATGAATACCACTCAAATTCTCCAGCTGGATAATTATATTCCCATTCGCCTTTTATATCCCAAGTTACCTGTTTACAATCTAATACTTGAGTAGGAGAAGCTGTACACTTAGCAGATAGCTTAGAACCACTACATGAATATGTATACACTGTTTTAGTAGTACATGTACTTTTATTTACATTATTTTCATTATATCCTTCTGCTCCAATCAATGGTTTTACTTCTAATTCATCGTGATTAGAGAACATTCTATCATTAGGGCCATATTCATGATTTGTTGGCTCATCAAATGAGAAAGTTACTACTGTTTTATATACATATTTTATATTATTAGTACATTGTCTTATTTTTTCTAATAATTTTGGCTCATTTGTTTTAGCTGAGCTACTTTGAGATAATGCTGAACTTTCTTGAGACTGCAACTGCCCTTTTACAGAATTATAAGCACTTTGATATGCATAACTATAACTTGGCTGACATCCACTACTTGCGCTAGCAGAAGCTCCTTGTGTTGTTGCGCCAGGCCAATTTCCATTAATAGAACCATCTGATGGATTAGTATGTGCTTGACTTGAAGAAGCATATGCAATTGTTCCTGTTGGATTACATCTTTGATAGCAACTGCCTCTTCGAGGACAATACCAATAATAATCGCTTGGCAAACAGCAACGGCTTGTTGTTACACGAATATGATCTTGCGCCTCTTGTGCAGCTCCTGCTCTAATATGACCTTCTATTATTGCCTTCTCATTTGCTTTATAATCATTTTCCCATTTCTTATATAAATATCCATCGCCAGATAATCCTTCTGCATCCGTTCTTTTTTTATTACTACAGTGTTTATGAACTTTTACTGTTCCAAACTTATTACTACTTCCATAGCCACTTTGTCCCCATCCAAAAGTTTGACCAGCCTTTACATCCATCACTTTTGCAGGAAAGTTTGTCTCTACTTCTTCATAACAAAATAACTTACAATACTCTGAATTTCCAACAATTCCGCCATTCGTTGTTTCTACTGCTATATGTCCAGTATTATCAGAAGTATATTTAGTTCCTCCATTAAAATATGCTGTCTCACATTTTAACCAATCTTCTTCCAGAGAGGAATCTTTATAGTAATTGAAGCCACTCTCACATGGGTCCACTCTAATTAAAGCATCTTTACCACATGTTGGAGGTTTAGGTTTGCATGAAGCTTGCCCATTTCCATAATTAGCTGGTAATAACATTGCATATTGAGTTCCTGTAAAACCAGTGGATGGAACTTTATATGTTTTTTTATTAGCTGGATCAGTTTCGTCAACATAAGAAAAAGTTCCATTTCTAACACTTGCAATTGTATCGTTATACTTAGTGCTTCCTGGCGTCCCATATTCTGATGAATGGGCATGAATATAGCTTAATGCCTCATCACAAGATAATTCTGTAATATCGCCAAGTCCACACCATGCTTCAGATGAGCCATAAACTGCAGGATCTAGTCCTGT
>CAJTXH010000210.1 GCA_910580005.1 uncultured Lachnospiraceae bacterium
AATCTCACATATCTATTTATTTCATAAATTTATTAGTTTTCGGACAGTCTCCCCCGAATAGTTACAATTATACCATTCCATATAATACACTTCCTTCCTTAAAAATAAACTTTGCCTGGCATATCTTACTTTACAATTACCTTTATTACATTCCCTGAAAGCCTTCCAATGACCCTGTAGCCTGTTTCTGACCTTGTTGCAACGGCATCTTTGTTACACCTGCAGTAACCGTTTATTTCGCATGTCCCGTCATCATATACAGAAAGCATGCCCAGCATCCCCACAGGTGACCATTCTTTCCTTTCCGCCCTTGGGATGTATTCCTGTGTGCTGTCATAAGCAGGGTTTATCCTCGCTACTTTTTCATACTCCAGTCTGCCGTCTTTGCCATAAACTTCCTGTGTTTCAAACTTTATCCCGCCTTTTTCACTGTCCAGGACTGGCACTTCCACTACCTTTGGCTTCACGTCATAGACCACCCTGCCGAATAAATCCCTTTCGTGCATACCGTTCCATACATCACAGTCACCATTCCCTAACACAAAAGGCTCACCTGATATAATCCCTAATATGTAAACATCATCTTCACCAGCAAGCCTTATCCTGTCCCCTTCCAGGGTAACAAACCTGCCTGTCCTGTCTTCACCGTCCGGGTTGCCGTCCAGCCACTCAAAGTATTCTGCATAGTCCGCTGTTGTTGATGCCGTAATAGTTGATGCTGTTTTTAAAACACCAGCAGTATTTAAAGACAGCCCGTTTTTCCTGGCAGAAGTCCCAGTCCCTATGCCTATGGAAAATATATTGGATGTATTGTCAACATTATATTTGCCACCAGCATGTGAATAATCACCTGATACGATTGTATTGCTTCCTTCTGCATGTGAATAATAACCAGACGCTGTTGTATTGCTTCCTTCTGCATGGCTGGCTTGCCCACTTGCTGTAGTCGCACGGCCTTCTGCGTGGCTGTAATAATTGGATGCCGCTGTTTCCCAGCCTTCTGCATGTGTGGAAAAACCTGTCGACCTTGTGCCTTCACCTTCTGCATGGCTGGTATACCCGCTTGCTGTACAGATATTCCCTTCTGCGTGGCTGCACCAGCCAGACGCTTCAACACTGTTGCCAAAGGCAAAACTCTGGCCACCTGTTTCCGTCCCTGCTTTCCTGCCGACACTGACAGTACTGTCCCCATATTTGCTTTTTGATGCATAATCCGCATGTGTATGGGCTGCTGGTGGCATTGTACTTGGAAAATCACTTATCTGTGACTTTGTATGTGTATGTGCTGTTGGTGGCATTGTCGCTGGGAAATCACTTATCTGCGACTTTGTATGTGTATGGGCTGTTGGTGTCATTGCCGTTGGTTTTCCGCTTAAGTCATCATAACTGCCTGTAAACGCTACCAGCTTCAAGTCTTCAAAATACCTGGCTATCTTGCCAAATATTGTGCTGTGCTTTTCACCGCTTTTTATGTTTTCCCTTGTCCTGCTATATATAAAACTGGCTGTGCTGTCTTTTGTATCATTATGTTTATGTTTTGTATTAAACCACTGCATCACTCACCACCGCCTTTACATGTATGTCTTCTTCCTGTACTTCAAATGTTACTGTGACATTATCCCCGTCTACTGTTATATTTTCATAAGACACATCTGGCACGCTTGCTTCAATGCTTATCCTGCTGTTTTCTGTTATGCTGCCTT
>CAJTXH010000211.1 GCA_910580005.1 uncultured Lachnospiraceae bacterium
CTCCCCTAAAACGAAAATAGCTAATCAAGTGTACCAATATAAAAACCAAGTAGCCGATCATCCAAACAAATGCCACTGCATCAAGTATGCTAATGCTTATATTGCTTTTTTCAGCCTGCATTGCAATTGGGGCTGTCATTTGTGCTGGTATCTCAACAATAACCTGCCTAGACGGCATAATTGCGCCAACTTGGGTATCTGTCAGTTTTTCCTTATCCATCAGCGTAGGCTGCGTTTCCGTTTGTGGCAGCATAGCAAGGACAAACTGCCTGGCATCCCCCTTAAAGGGGATAATTAACCACACTGCAAGAAATATCCAAATTGAACATTTCCATTTTGCAGCATATCTTTTATTTAAAAATGGTGTAAGTAACATCAAAATAACAACAACGGCGCTAATTGAAACTGAAGTCCCCAAAAGAGATAAAAATAGTTTTGCCATCATCCGTCCTCCCATTCCTCTTCCAATTCATCTAAGAAATTTCTAAGTTCCTCAACATCAGAATTTTTAATCGCTTTATTGCTATACAATGTAGCTATCATATTCTGTAGTGAATTGTTATGCAGTTTTTCAAGAAAATGTTTGCTTGCCCCAGCCTTATATTCATTCTCCGGGATCAACGAAGTATACAGATTACTTCCTGTTGAACGGTCGCAACTTACAAATCCCTTATCTGCCAGCCTTGTTAATGAAGTCATTAGTGTAGAAAGCTGCCATTTCCTCCGCCCCTTCAATTCTTTTAAAATATAATTAGAAGGGACAGGACTTTTACTGTCCCAAATTACCTGCATAATTTCCAGTTCCGCTTCTCCTAGCTTTTTTTGAACATTACCCATGTAACGATGCCTCCTTGTTATACATTTGTATAAAATATTATACGCTCGTATAGCAACATTGTCAAGCCAAATCTGGAGTTCTACGGTACAAGCAAGGGATGCGTGGATAAAACACCCTCTAGTTTTTAGTTTTGCTTTGCCCAAGTCATTAAAATTCTTATCAATTCCCTATTTGCAACACCTCCTCCTAAACTGCCCAGGACTAATTTCTTTGTTATACATTTGTATAATCGAATTATACAGTCGTATAATGCATTTGTCAAGTACTATTTTTATAATGGCCAGGACAACAGTGTTTTCCGTATTATGTAATATGAGAAACCAAAAAGAAGTGTTACGCTATTTTATAACGCAACACTTCTTTCTATGTAATACTACCCGATTTTCACTTCATCCCTTTTTCTTTATTTCACTTTGATTTTCAAAGTTTTACTATATGCGCCAGTGATTTTCCCTTTCCCATCCTTTGCATATGCACATACCCTTACATAGTATGCCTTGCCGCTTTTTAGACCCTTTATTTTCTTAGAAGTGCCTTTTGCTGTTATAGTCTTTACGCCATTAAAGTTCTTTGCTGTAGAATACTGGATTTGATAACCAGAAGCCTTTGCTGCCTTTTTCCAGCTGACAGTAAGCTGCTTTTTGCCGGCTTTTGCCTTTATGCCATTTACCTTTTGCGGCTTAACTGTTATTGTAATCTTTTTGGAAGCTGCCTGGTATTTATCTGTTTCAGCGGCCTTCACTGTAAAAACAGCCTTGCCTGTAC
>CAJTXH010000212.1 GCA_910580005.1 uncultured Lachnospiraceae bacterium
TCTTTGATGCAAAGATTTTGGAAGCCTTACAACAAACTTACCGCTGTAATTGTTTGGTGTTTCTGGAATTGGTATAGAGAGATTGTTTTCTATTTTTGTTTCGATATATCCTTCCATTGCTTCATTAAGGCTTTCATACAATTCTTCAAGTGTATCACTGGTACTTTGGCATCCGTCAAGTTCCAAAATTCTGCCATAGAAATAGTGTCCGCTTTCATCGTTCATTTCCTGTACTAATCTTGTATAGGGCAATTTCATATAATCTTTAACTTCCATGCTTTCCTGCTCCTTTCTGCTTGTTATGCTATGCCAGGATAAGGGGATTATTCCCCTATCCTATTCAGAACATCTACGACATAAGCCTTTTTTAATGGATTTTCTTGTTTTATTGTTATCAAATCCCCAGTTTCTTTATTCAGATAATGCTTATGGCTTCCTTTTTGTCTTGCCGGAATATAGCCGTATGCTGCTAAAACTTTGTCTATTTCTTCTGGCCGCATTCCATTTGGCTGTTGCTTCATTTTTTCAATTAGCTTTTTTACGTTTGGCACTGTGATTATCTCCTTTCTCACACTATAGTATCATATATAGTACTATATGTCAATATCAAAATAAAGTATTGTTTCTATGTCTGTTTAGTATCAAAAGTAATGTATGATAAAAAAGTATTAAAAGTTATTGACAACAACAATAATAAGAAGTAAAATAGAAGTATCAAAAAAGACGAACGATAGAAGTGATACTGAAAGAGAGGGCATTGATTATGTGTGTGTATGGATATTGCCGGATAAGTACAAAACAGCAGAGTATTGACAGGCAGATTAGAAATATTAAGGGCAGTTATGATAAGGCTGTGATAATACAGGAAGTATATACAGGAACAAAGCAGGACAGACCAGAATGGAATAAGCTTTATAAGAAAGCCAAAGCAGGAGATACCATTATTTTTGATAGTGTATCACGAATGAGCAGGAATGCGGATGAGGGTTTTTGTCTGTATGAGGAATTATATAATAAGGGCATAGAGCTTGTATTTCTGAAAGAGCCGCATATCAACACAAGCACATATAAGAAAGCATTAGAAAGCAATATATCAATGACCGGAACAAATGTTGACTTTATCTTAGAGGGCGTGAATAAGTACCTTATGTCGCTTGCAAAGGAACAGATAAGACTTGCTTTTGAGCAGTCGGAGAAAGAAGTACAGGACTTGCACCAGAGGACAAAAGAGGGTATAGAAACAGCGAGATTAAACGGTAAGCAGATCGGACAGAAGCAGGGGGCAAAGCTGACAACAAAGAAATCTATTGAAGCAAAGAAGCAGATACAGAAACACAGCAAGGATTTTAATGGTGCATTGTCAGATGCGGATTGCATGAAGCTGATAGGGCTTGCAAGAAATACATTCTATAAATATAAGAGAGAATTGAAAGCAGAATAAGGATTGTTTAGGCAGGGTTCATAATGGACTGCTGCCTTTTGTTTTTGTTCTAAATATCATGCGGTGGGGGTTTTATAGGGAAACGCCGCATAGGGGTAGTTAGCGCCTTTTTCTGCCGGGCATTTT
>CAJTXH010000213.1 GCA_910580005.1 uncultured Lachnospiraceae bacterium
TACCTGCTTACTGGTTTGCTCTTAGCGGGCAAATCAGTAAGCAGGTATTTTATACCACTTTCGTGGATAATATTGAAAACACCATAAAATCAACTGCTATTATGAATGCTTTAAAACAACTGATTACGCAACAAGGATTCCATTTATAAAAGTTGTAAAGTGGTGTATTGTACGATAAAAACAAGTTAGAATAGATCTAGTAAAATGAAAAGTTAGAAACTGATTTATTCATATTTTTTTGTTATCTGAATGGAGATTATGGGAGGAGGACAGCACGTTTTACAATTAAACCACATATTATAACAAAAGTTAATTGTGTCTGCTTTTGTATGGTCAAGTTTGGACTTTGTATAGAATGTGAGGTGGATATTCAGAAAAGAACTATAGATGAAATTTTATTTACTAAAGTCACCATAGGGTTTGCCTGTATATACTTGGTGTGTATGTATTTCGTATGCTGTTGCTGGTATTTAGATTTTAACAGGACTGGATTAGCTTTTGGTATGACATTTATCATGCCTGCATAGCTGTGATGGTTCTGTTTTTATATTGCAGAAAAAGAAGGATATCAAAGTTATGGCAAAACAGGAGGTAATATGCTACCATAGCCATGTCTGAATATAGACAGGGGTAGTTCAAGAGGGTGGAAAAAACAGAAGAAACTGGGTACAGCCAGGGCAGAAAGCTACAGGTAGCAGGAAGGGAACGTTTATGTAGGTTGTTACATAAGCCAGGGATTTTCCCTGGCTTTTTAATATAGAAAGGAGGCATTGGTGGTGTGTATTTAAAATTGGATACCAGGAAACGCAGACAGAAAGCCGGATGTTGATTCTGGCTTTTTTCTATGCAGGAAAACAGAAAAGGAAGACATAGGGCATGGCAGCTGTGCAATGGTTTATTTACAGGAACTGTATGAGAATTATAAGGTCAGCGGGGATTTGCAGATGACACTGGAAGCGACTTCCCTGCGTTTGGCAGAGGGGCTGGAACATGCAGGGGATATGGTAAGAATTGTCTTTTCAGAGCCAGAGACAAACCTGGTGATGTCATTAATCAATACAGGGCAGAACCAGAAGCTTTTACAGAATATCCCAAACCGCCCGTTCCAGGATTTATCCATTGTTTACCGTTATGTAACCAGCATGGACAGTGGGGTATGTCTTCTGTTCTGGTAAGTAACAGACTGGCACAAGGCATGGGACTTTCTGAGGGACAGTTATTCCAGATGGTGGAGGAAAACACAAGAAGGATGATGCCGCCACAGGTGATGGATATGGCAGGGTATTAAGAGGGCTTCTTATGGAAAAAGAAAAACAGCCTTTTATACTGCCTGCGCAGGCAGTAAATAATGATATCATGTACAGGTATCTGGCAGCAGACAGGGCAGTCCCGTTAGAAACAGTGGATTTTTTTGTAGGGCAGGGGCTGGTTTATGAAGAATGCCAGCATCATAACATTGTGTTCAAAGGGAATGACAAAAATTATGGATTTAATGTCTGGAATGACAGAAGTGGCAGCCTGTATGTCTT
>CAJTXH010000214.1 GCA_910580005.1 uncultured Lachnospiraceae bacterium
ATTTGCTTTCCATAACCATGTTGCCTCCTCCCTGCCTTAAATTAAAATCCAGTATAATATTGCAGACATAGATAAATACAAACATAGCGTCCAACATAAGAAGGAAGGATAACCAGCCGATATCCAGAGTCATTGTAATCAGACCACAAATAGTAACACCGAAAAGCAGGATCAACATTAACTGAAATCTGCTGAATATGGCTGACAATGGAAAACTGTGATGCTCTTTCAGTATAATACCATGAATACTCATCGAGAACAGCAGGACAGGGATATACACTCCAAAGTTTGAAAGATTTCCTGTTATTCCCATTGTGGTAAGACAGTATGCAATGAATAAAATGATTATTACCACAAGAGAGAACAGAATGGATTTCCATTCTGCTTTAAGGACAAAAGCAGTTCTTTTTCTATGGTAAGCGATAACAAAAACGAAGCAAAGCCAGCTTACCAAAAACTGGATGCCATACAGCAAAGCAAACACATTGTCTGATATTAAAATGCCAATTAGGGAGCAGATACAGGTTCCAGTCAGGCAGAAGATTATTGCTTTTTTGAATTTATAACCGCTCCCCTGAAATAAAAACATGAGTATGAAATTGATAAAAATGCACCATATAACTGAGCTTAAGACATAAAAAACAATATCTGCTATAGCGTTGTCCGAAACGGAAAGGAGAATATACCAACCGTCCAATTCCAGCAGACCGCAAAACAAAGAGATAGCTTTATTATCTCTGATGTTGCAGGAGCTTACATAAGCAGCGTCTATCAGCATCAATGATGACAGGAATAATGATACGATTTTGCTGATGCTGCACGGCATCTGAATATTTATTTCCAACCCCATATATATTATAAGCAGGGTGGAGTTTATAAAAAGCAAAAACTTAAAGATAATACGCTTCATATTTTCGCCCCCTTAGCCATACCTAAATTATATCATTTATCTGTGTGCATACAACTAAAATTTATACATGGTTCCGATAACCCTGCATATAGCTTGCGAAAGTGCCGGATGATTAAGAGGCGGCATTTTCGCATAATCTTTATTTTTCCAAAACCATTTTACAGCAGGTATGGACAGTCATACAGTAATAAATCAGGTAAATGATTAGTGTCAGCGCAATAGCTGATATCGTAGGGGCGTATAAAACAATGCTGTTCGCCAAAAGGTTCTGCATAAGCGCTGTTTTATATACTAATGTGGCAAAGATACAGTCTGCCAGTCCGAACAGGAACGGAATACTAAAAAATGTGATTGCTTGTTTCCTGATAATTTTTTTAATCGTCCTGTTCGTATATCCCATTTTTGTAAGGATATCGTAATCGGATTTTGAATCGGCTATCGCTGAAATGTTATTAAAATACAGGATGCTTCCTGTTGCTATAAAGAATAATACCACAAGAAAGCCTATCAACAGGAAAGTAGAGCTGCTCAGGGAAACCACTTCATGTATTCTGTGGGAATTGCCCTGCAGGTAAGGGCTTTTATCCAAATAT
>CAJTXH010000215.1 GCA_910580005.1 uncultured Lachnospiraceae bacterium
ACCAAAGCCCTCATATGCAGATGTATTATTTTTAAAAACCTTCTCCAGCAACTCACTATGCCCTGCATTACTTGAATATATCTCATTAGCAGTAAACACCCCGCTAAGCACCGCAACTCCATAACTGGCTGTTTCTACAATTGGAGGAATTATACTTGTAGTCAATGCAGAAGTCCCCAAACTCATACTTACCGTCACTCCTGCAGCGACAGCACATGCCGGCACTGATGCAATAATATCAAGAATAAATGCCCCCGTCATTGCACCCACACATCCCCCCATAATTAAATTTTCTGCAATTTCTGTTGAGTCCGGTTGATATCCTGTTTCCCGGCTGTTTCTTACCATACCGCTTGTGGTTAAACCTGTTCCAGCGGCTGCAGTTCCGGAAATAACTGTCAGCCCCAATGATGCCCCGCCTGTTACAGGTGCCATCAAAACACCTATTATGGCTATCCCGGCAAGAATTTTGCCACTCATAAAACTTACATAATTAACAAAAGAATGTATGTTTCCACTGAATTATGTAATTTACTTCATTCAATGATACATTACTCTTAACTTAACAAAACAATCTATAACATGCTTCATGTATTCTGCTAATAATACATCTTGAAAAAATTATTCTAGAGATATCATTAAAGATGTTTATAATCATTATTTAATTTTGTAATCAAAAGAAATATGTCTGTAGGATTTTGCATATCCCATCCCCAAATAGTAAATGCACTAGCAAAAGAAATCAAATACCTTTGGTCTTTTTGGGGTAATGTATTGTCATCTACTATTTTTAGTAATTGTTCTAATTCTGGAAGAATTACTGTTTCCAACTGCTCTTGTGTACTTTCTCCTAGTATACCTTTCTTTCGTTTCATAAGTTCATCATTACACAATTCTAATGTTTTTAATAATTGTTCTCTAAATTTCTCCATATACTTAACCTCTCACTGTTTTTTAACTACGGATGGATCTGGGACGTAAAATTGATATCCCCCACCAGGTTGTCCAAAATTAGGTGCGACCGTACCTTCTAAAATAGTTGTTCCTTCGGGTACAATATATGTATCCATATATTGATAAGTATTTCCAGGTGGCAATGCCAAATCTCCTCCAGGATTTGCTGTCTGATTCGGCGTATAGCAATAACTATTCCCACTTGATCCCCCTCCATGATACCTATACACTGTCGTATTTTGCTTTAAAGTTGTTACTCGTGCATCACTCATAAAAGCTTCTTTTACATTTTGCTGAAAGCCAGGATGAACATTATTCTTTATAAAATCTTCTACAGACTCATTATTCTCATAATACACTCCTTTTTTCGATACCAGCCCGCTATTCGCCGTTCCAGTTGTAATAATCCCCATACATATAAGAGCCAGTATCTCACCAAAGCCCTCATATGCAGATGTATTATTTTTAAAAACCTTCTCCAGCAACTCATTATGCCCTGCATTCCTTGAATATATCTCATTAGCAGTAAAC
>CAJTXH010000216.1 GCA_910580005.1 uncultured Lachnospiraceae bacterium
GGCATTTTAAACCATCTTAACAGCCTGTGAGAGTGGTACTAAAATGGTACTAAAAAATCATGCAGACAGAAAAACAAGAGAAAATCAGAGCGGAAAAGCCAATAAAATCAAGTAAAAAAGGCTTGTATCAATAGGAAAAGGATACCATGACCTGAGTTCGAGTGATGAAAATGTCATTGCAGAACAAGTTTTTGCTAATTGCAGATTATAATTTATCCTGACTAAAAATATAAGACCTTGGAAAAAAGAGCACAATCCTCTTCATTTTCCAAGGTCTTTTTCCTATGTATTCATCCATAATTTTTTTAAAAAGTTTTCATATACAATTCGTATAAATTTATGAGGTGTGTTCTGCAAATCCCCTGTTTATAAGGGTTTATAAGACTGTATGCATTCCCTGTAATGAAGTATTTATGGTGATTATTACCATTTCCTCCTCCCTGTCTCATTAATTGCTGTTGAACCCTTATAAACACTGGGGTTACAGGGATTGCTTCATAGGCATATGCATTACTGCTGCCATTTCCTGTTATACAGCCGTCCTCCTCCTCTTTTTCTTCCTTCTTCATATGTTTTACACTTTCTTTTTATTAAATCTTCCTGTAATTTCTGTATTTACAGGCATTCCTTTAAGTAAAGTGGTTGTGTACAAAAGTGGGAATGGTATTAAGGAACCCAGTGTTTATGCTGGCCTGGGGGCATAGTTCCATGAACTGGAAGGTCTTGGAACATGGTGGGATTCTGCTGCCATATGTCCTTTTTTTCTTTCTTTTTTCGTTTTATTTTCTTCTTAAACCCATGTAAATACTGGAGTTAGAGCCATTCTTGACAGTCCTGCTGCCATTTAAAAACCCATTATCCTCCTCTTCCTTTTTCATAATGTTTATGTTTTCTTTTTTCTTTCATCCCTTATAAAATGGGTGTTTACAGCTTTTTTAGGTGGTGGGTAGAGCAATGCTTTTTGTATATCTTTCTGGTGTATATACAGAGCAATCCTCATCTTCTTTTTTTTCATAATGTTTATGTTTTCTTTTTTTCTTATCCCTTATAAAATGGGTATTTCCAGCTTTTTTATGTAACATCATATAGAGCAATATTTTTCACATTTCTTTCGTGTATATACATATAAGATATCTTCTTCTTTTTTATCTTTATTTATGTTTCTTTTTTCTCTTAAACCCTTATAGAATGGGGCTTTTTGAAACCGACGCATGGGGGAGCAGTAAAGCGGCGAGTAGCCGTCCACCGTCCGCAGGACGGAAAGCCCCCGGCAGGGCGCAAAGGCACTTTTGATAGAGCGTAGCCTGTCGAAAGTGCTTTTGCGTTACTTTCGGGAAAGTAACAAAGCCGAAGCGAAGAAACTTCGCTTTGCGCCTTAGTCGGCGCAGTAAAATCAGTATATAGAATGTGGAGGATATGCCTATTGGAAAGAA
>CAJTXH010000217.1 GCA_910580005.1 uncultured Lachnospiraceae bacterium
ATTTTTATATGTCCATTAGAATTTGAGTTAAAGAGATATGTTTTTCAGTGCCCTCCAGTTTGACAGGGTTGTGCTTGGTGCACTGGGATGTGGTGTATTTGGGCAGACCTCGGAAGAAGTTGCAGAAATATTCAGGCTGGAACTGCAAAATGCAGGCTGGATAAAGAATATATCTGTTGTTTTTGCAATTCCTGGAGGGAATGGAAACCTTGAAGCATTCAGGAAGGAACTTCTGTAATTTCAAATACAAATCTGACAGTGTTTTAAAACTTCCTAATAATGTTTTGGAAAAGATGATTCCAAAATGTCTGCTCCGTTTCCTTATATAAATTAGCAGATTATTTCACCGGGCTATTTTTTGTATACGAAAAAACCTTGAAGAAAAGGAAAATTCCTTATCTCAAGGTTTTATGTTTTTTCATCTCTTTTACTGTACAATAAGAATAGAATATGCATTAATAAAAATATCTATACACAGCCGCTTGTTTTGTTTCGGCAAAGCTTCTTACCGCAAATCCTATGCTGGCTGCAGTTCCTTCTGCAGTTCCAGTACCTGTTCCAGAGTCAGCCCTGAATATACTGCAATCTCATCTGCAGATAACTTCCCTGCCTCTATCATTCTCATTGCCGATTCTATCTTTTCCTGTTCAACACCCTGTTCAAACTTTTCCTGGTAACTCATCTGTAAAGTCATATAATCCAGCCTCCATTTCTCATTATTCCTCACAGACTGTACTGCCTCTGCAAGTTCCCTGGTAAAATCATCCTCCGGCTTCTGTCCGTCAATAAAATTTAACAGCCTTTTCATTTCCTGGCTGACATCATCCCTCGTACCCTTAGTGTTGAGTATGATTTTTGTTGTGTCATCAACAAGCGGCAGTTCCAGGTCTTGTACACACCTGTTCTCAAAGGTATACACATGAAGGCCTTTTCCAAATAAATCAAATATACACACGAAGATAACAAAGCTTTTCTTCAAGGCCTTATAACTGCTGCCCTTTTCCAGTATATTCAGGTCAATCATGCCTTGGTAATACCTCATCCTTTTTGGAAGCCCTTTATTCCCTGTTGTCTGCATCTCAATATTGTAAACAGTTCCTTTCCCATCCTCTACATAGATGTCGGGCCTCACACTTTTCGCATCAGAAGACAAATCAATAACCTCTTGGGACTTAGGGTATTCAATATGGGATATCTTTATGCCAAGTATTGTTTCCAAAAAAGGCTTGCAGTATTTAGGGTTCCTCATAATGACCCCGAACATGAAATCATCCTTAAACTCAAGTTCCTCAAACCTTTTATCCATATCTTATTTTCTCCTCCATTACCGTCACTGGTATTGTTTTAACTATATTATATAGCAATCCAATAAATTATTAAGAAATAAAACATGCCTTAAACCATCCCGAAC
>CAJTXH010000218.1 GCA_910580005.1 uncultured Lachnospiraceae bacterium
TTTGAAAGATAACTGCGTGATAAAAGAAGGGGTGGTGTTTTGCTACCCCTCTAAACATTTACGTAATTTCACAATTTAGGGATTAAGTTGGAGGACTGCTGTTGAGCCTTGCAGAAATGTGTGGTTTATGCAGAAAGCAGTTTACCTAGCAGTTTACACTTGTTTGCAATTTCTCCTAATTTCTCTTTCTGCATTTTTAATATTTTATACAGAATTCCTTCTGGACATCACTTATTACATCAATACTATCTACTTGCGTACAGATACGATGCTACACCCTGTTAATGGATTTAACGGTATCATTTAGTATATTGTTACACTCGCTGTTATTTCATACAAGGTTTTAGGTGTTACAAAATTTGTATACAAGCAGCCGGGATTTAAACACTCAGGCTGCTTTTTATTGTGTAATGAAAAGGCAGGACACCTGCCAAATTTGGGAATAGAAACCTCTTTGGCAATGTTTTTATAATATAGAAAAGTGTTACTGGTGAAACAATGTAAAGAAGGTTTCTATGAAAACAATACTTTGTGTGGACTGCATTGATGCGACGCATAACTTAAACATTGTTTCCGTAGTTGCTAATTATTTTGGGGATACAAGCGGCATGCATTATAAAAACAAAAAGTATGTAATGGCCTGGGGCAAAATATGTAATCAGCTGCCATTTGAGGGCTAAAGAGGTAAAACGGATTACTAAAGAATTGAAGGGTGTGTTGGATGAGATAAGGAGGCAGAGAGATGCTGAATGTTGAACGAATATTTAATAATTGTGGTGTTTTAGAGGTTCGGTTTTCCCAGGATGATACTTCTATAGAAATGATTCATAAAGTACAAAAACGGGTAAAGGACAATGCGTGTTATTATGCAGAATTCTTTTCTGATGGCACGGTAAAATATGGCTGCTATGTAAACGGGAAATGGTGGTCAAGTAATTCGGAATCTATAAATGATTTGTTGGGGCTGAAAGGCACGAAGTGGGAACTTCAGAATGGAAGTTTTGGGGTTAATGGCAATAGCTGCGGTATTTTAAAGAGTATTTTTAATGGGTTGGATGAACGATTTAGAATACATGAGCAGTTTAATTCAAAGACAAATAACTTAGTTTCTGCTGTGTATGCATAGATAGTTTTGAAAAAATTGTGCCTGTAAGCACAGTTTTTTATGTCATAGGAAATTGCGCTGTTACATAGTGGTTTTCGACAAGAATTGCGAAGCAATTCTTGCTAGAAGACCAGCGCTGGCGGTGTCCTTTTTTTTAGAGTAATTTGTAAGTATAGCAGATATTTAGACAGAAAGGGGGTGACAGCATGAAAGATGATCGAAAGGCAGTTATTACTAAATGCAATGGCACTGCAGTAGCCGGAATGGTTATGGCTGTTATTAT
>CAJTXH010000219.1 GCA_910580005.1 uncultured Lachnospiraceae bacterium
GATATTATTATATAGATAAAACCCTGCTTATAAGAGATATACTGGAACAGAAAAGCATGGTCACGTTGTTTACACGTCCAAGGCGTTTCGGTAAAACATTAACACAGAGCATGTTAAAAACCTTTTTTGAAAAAGAGGTGCTTCCAGATGGGACAATGGCAGATAATTCTGTATATTTCCAAGGAAAAAAGATTATGGAAGCCGGGGAAGAATATACAAAACATATGGGACAATACCCTGTAATATCCCTTTCATTAAAATCTGCTAAACAGCCAACATTTGGGACAGCCTCCGAAAAATTACAGAAAGAACTTGTAAAGGAATACAGACGGCATAGCTATGTAATAGAAGGTGATTTTCTGCTTCCATCTGAAAAAAAAGAATTTCTTTCTTTAATGGAAGAGACGGCATCAATGTCTGAATACTGCACAGCATTGCAGACTTTATCAAAGTGCCTTGAAAAATACCATAAACAGAAAGTAATCATACTTATTGATGAATATGATGTACCACTTGAAAATGCTTATTTCAATGGTTTTTATGATGATATGGTTTCCTTTATACGTTCACTTTTTGAGTCTGCATTAAAAACAAACGAAAGCCTTAAATTTGCAATAGTAACAGGCTGCCTCCGTATCAGCAGGGAAAGTATATTTACAGGACTTAACAATTTGAAAGTAGTTTCTGTATTAGATGAAAGCTATGCAGGATACTTTGGATTTACACAGAATGAAGTTGACGGTTTCCTTGAAGATTACGATATAGCACAAAGAAGGGATGAGCTAAAAAACTGGTATGACGGATATCTTTTTGGAAATACAGAAGTATATAACCCCTGGAGTGTAATAAATTATATTTATGATGTATTCCACAAGAATACAGAATTTCCAAAACCATACTGGTCTAACACATCATCAAACAGCATTGTACGTGAATTAATTGAGAATGCAGATGATAACACAAAGAAAGAACTTGAAGAACTTATTGGCGGCAGGACTATAGAAAAACCTGTACATGAAGATATTACTTATGCAGACATATATAAATCACAGGACAACCTGTGGAATTTCCTGTTTTTCACAGGCTACCTTAAAACTGTAGAAAAAAAATTTATTGGACGTCAGATATACCTTTTAATGACAATACCAAATGAAGAAATTATATATATATATGAAAATAATATACAGGAATGGTTTAATAACAGGATAAAAACAGCAGATTTTTCAGGACTGTATAAAGCCATAATATCTGGAGATACAAGGGCTTTTGAAGATTATTTGAGGGAACATCTTCATGGAAGTATAAGTTTTATGGACAGTGCAGAAAACTTTTATCATGGTTTCCTTTTAGGGATTTTAACTGGTTTACAAGGATATGAGAAACTTT
>CAJTXH010000220.1 GCA_910580005.1 uncultured Lachnospiraceae bacterium
GTTTTGGGCTGGTTAGTGTAGTTATGGCAGCGTATAACGCAGAAAAGACAATCCAGCAGGCAGTTTTATCTGTTTTGGGGCAGACATATCAAAATCTGGAATTACTGGTGGTGGATGATGGTTCTTCTGATAATACAGAAGCGGTTGTTAAAGAGCTTGCTGTTAAGGATAACCGCATAAAATTAATGCATAGCGCCAGTAACCATGGTGTTTCATATGCCAGAAAATACGCTTTAAAGAAGGCAAGAGGCAGCTGGGTTGCTATTCTTGATAGTGATGATGTATGGAGGCCGGATAAGCTGGAGAAACAAATTCGTTTTCAGAAAGAAAAGGAGGCAGAACTGCTTTTTACAGGCTCTGCTTTTATGGATGGGAATGGGAAACAGATAGGCTTTGAACTGCATGTACCAGAAGAAATCAGCTATAGACAACTGTTAAAGCAGAATCTTGTTTCAAATTCTTCTGTTTTGGTGAAGAAAAGCCTGTATGAGAAATATTATGTGGAAAATGACAGTTTGCATGAGGATTTTGCAGTATGGCTTGCTATTATGAAAACAGGGATTAATGCGTATGGGATAGATGAGCCATTGATTATTTATCGGATAACGGAATCCTCAAAATCTGGTAATAAACTGCATGCAGCAAAAATGAACTGGAATACTTACCAGTACATTGGATTAAACATACTGCAATCCTGTTATTATATGGTTTGGTATGCAATGAATGGCCTGCTGAAATATAAGAATTTAAAATAAGCTGTTTTACTGTTGGCTATACTCACGACCCTTTTTATTGTCAGGTGACGGGACTAAATTTGCCATTAGGTTCTTTTTTGCTTATAAAATGGTGAATCTTTATATCAGGTGAGTATATAGGAATTATGCGCAATAAATTGTTGAAGATTAGAGTTATGTATGATACAGAAATGGGGAAATTTATGAAGCTTTGTTTTATCAACCCGCCCTTTAAAGCAGAATATGGTAAATTTTCAAGGGAATCGCGTAGCCCTTCCATTGGACATAGTGGTGTTTTATATTATCCCCTCTGGTTGGTTTATGCAGCGGCTGTGGCGGAAGAAAATGGATTTAGCGTTGCATTTATTGATGCCCCTGCTAAGCAGATGGATGTTACAGGGGCAATGTTGCGTGTAGAAAAAGAAGCATCTGATACATCATTATTTGTACTGGATACCAGTACACCATCTATTTATAGTGATGCTGCTTTTGGGGCCAGATTAAAAAAGAAATACCCAGCTAGCAAAGTGATGCTGGTGGGGACACATCCGTCAGCAATGGATGTGGAAACGCTTAGTATTAATATGGAAATTGATTATATAGCCCGCCATGAATATGATTATATTGTTTTGGAAACTGCCAAGGCATTGA
>CAJTXH010000221.1 GCA_910580005.1 uncultured Lachnospiraceae bacterium
CCAGTGCTGGAAGCACTGGTTGTTACTATGAACAGCGCAGCTGTGAATAGTAACCAGAAAAGAGGTAATTATGCATAATATAGCAATAGACGGGCCAGCCGGCGCTGGCAAAAGCACAATAGCAAGGCTGGCAGCAGAAAGGCTTGGCTTTATATATGTTGATACAGGCGCAATGTACAGGGCTATGGCACTTTATTTCATAAGAAATGGCATTAGCGGTGATAATGAAACAGCAGTATCCGGAGCATGCAAAGATATAGATGTTTCTATAGAGTACCAGGACGGGGAACAGGTAGTTATATTAAATGGCGAAAATGTCAATGCTTTTATAAGGACAGAACAAGTAAGCATGATGACATCAGATATTTCCAAATATACAGCAGTAAGGGCAAAGCTTCTTGATATCCAGAGAAATATTGCTGCTTCAGAGGATATAATAATGGATGGGCGTGATATAGGCACATGTGTACTTCCAGATGCAGAAACTAAGATTTATCTTACTGCAAGTGTTGCTGAGAGGGCAAGGCGCAGGTATAAGGAACAGGAGGCACGCGGAATTGTATGTGATTTAAAAAAGCTGGAACAGGATATAATTAAAAGGGACAGACAGGATATGGAAAGGGAAACATCCCCTTTAAAACAGGCAGAAGATGCAGTGCTGCTTGATACCTCTGATATGTCAATAGAAGAGGCTGTATGTGAAGTAGTTAAAATATACCAGGCAGGAAAATAATACATTGGAGGACAGTTTTAGCAATGAAAGAAGTTACAGTTGCAAAAAGCGCTGGTTTCTGCTTTGGCGTTAAAAGGGCAGTGGAAATTGCATATGCAGAAGCTGCAAAGGGCGGCAGGGTATATACATTAGGACCGCTTATACACAATGAACAGGTAGTAGCTGACATGGAGCACAAAGGTGTAAAAGTTATAGAAGATATAGACAGCGTAGAAGAAGGGGAAGATGTTACAATAGTTATACGTTCACATGGCATATCCAAAGAAACCGCCATGAAACTTAAAGAAAAAAATGTAAATATAGCTGATGCAACATGCCCGTTTGTTTCCAAAATACACCATATAGCAGAGGAAAAATCCAGCGAAGGTTATCATATAATAGTAACAGGTGATGCAAAACACCCCGAGGTACAAGGCGTGTGCGGCTGGTGCGGCAGCTCTGCAGATATTATAGGGAGTGTGGAAGAAGCAGAAAAATACAGCAATAAAAAGGGACAAAAGCTATGTGTTGTTTCACAAACGACATTTAATTACAAGAAATTTCAAGATATAGTTGATATTTTATTGAAAAAGAGGTATGATATACTTGTTATGAATACAATTTGCAACGCTACCGAAGAGCGTCAGACAG
>CAJTXH010000222.1 GCA_910580005.1 uncultured Lachnospiraceae bacterium
TGGATTATACCACAGCATGTATAACCCTGCAATCTTTTATACATTCTTTGCCAATCACTTAATTTTTGCTTCCAGCATTTCAAGCCTGGCTTCTAAGCTGTTTATTTCTTCCTGCTGCTGGTTTATTTTTTCTTCCTGTTTTTTTACTTTATCATCCTGTATCTGGCAAAACCTTATTATGTCAGTAATCAGCTCTTCATATCTGAAGCCGTAGACATATTCGTTTTCTATTGTTTCTAAACTTAGTGTTGTATTACCTTTTTCGTCAACTGTTTCTTTTTGGACTTGTTTAGGACTTTTTATAAATCCTGCATGGTCTTTAATGCCAAGCTTTTTAAGCAGAAGCTCAAAATCATTTGCTAATAAGCCGTGGTGTGGTCTGTTACTATCACCATCTATACGAGTATATATAACAGGTTTGATACCTAAAATTAATTTAACAAGTGTATCATCATCCATACGGGTGTTATCATAATTACTATCCTGACCAATGTATGATATATCCTTTTTTTGGTTTTTGTCGGAGGTGGATATAGTACTGTTGTAGCAATAAATATCACTCCATTTATAAGTAGGTGTGCCTAAAAGAATATTTTTAAAATTAGGATAAAAAGATCTAAATGATGCATTAGGATTTACACTTGTCTTAAAAACAAATACATTATTTTCAGAATTATTATCTGTTTTGTTATTTTTATCAACGTAACCTATATTTACAGTATCATTTGCAAACTTTATAAAAGGTTTAAAACTATAGTCATAGTTAGCCTCTGGTACATTGACATGGTACCAACCATTATAATATATATAAGTTAAATTAAAAATATCTGGTTTGTTACCAATCTCCGCCCATGTATAAGATGGTTTAGTGGCAGCCTTAGCCCATGCTGGCACATCACTGGCTGGCAGAGAGGACGGGAAATCACTTATCTGGGACTTTGTATGTGTATGTACTGTTGGTGTCATTGCCGTTGGTTTACCAGTTAAATCATCATAACTGCCAGTAAACGCCACAAGTTTTAAATCTTGTAAATACCTGGCTATCTTGCCAAATATTGTACTATGCTTTTCACCGCTTTTTATATTTTCCCTTGTCCTGCTATGTACAAAACTGGCTGTACTGTCTTTTGTGTCATTCTTTTTATGCCCTGTATTAAACCACTGCATCACTCACCACCGCCTTTACATGTATATCTTCTTCCTGTGCTTCAAAGGTTACTGCGACATTATCCCCGTCTACTGTTATATTTTCATAGCTTACATCTGGCACGCTTGCTTCAATGCTTATCCTGCTGTTTTCTGTTATGCTGCCTT
>CAJTXH010000223.1 GCA_910580005.1 uncultured Lachnospiraceae bacterium
AAGGAAAAGTGGTGACTAAAATGGGTTTAGAAGAATATAAGGGTGTCTATGTCTTTGCACAGCAGGTAGACAATGAATTAAGCGGAATTGCTTTTGAATTACTTGGAAAAGCTAAAGAACTTGCAAAAGACCTGAACACAGATGTTACAGCAATGCTTTTAGGTTCTGGCATCAAAGGTCTTGCAGGCCAGTTAGCCGAATATGGCGCTGATAAGGTTATCGTTGTTGATGACCCAGAATTAAAAGAATACAGGACAGAGCCTTATGCTCATGCCGTTTCTTCAATTATAAATGAGTATAAGCCTGAAATAGTGCTTGTTGGTGCTACTGCAATCGGAAGGGATTTAGGTCCTAGGGTTTCAGCAAGGGTTGCAACTGGACTTACAGCTGACTGTACTGTACTTGAAATTGGTGATTTCCCACTCAATCCAATTCCAGGACAGGAACAGAAGCATAACCAGTTATTAATGACACGTCCTGCATTTGGTGGTAATACAATTGCTACTATTGCATGCCCTGACAACCGTCCACAGATGGCAACAGTACGTCCTGGTGTTATGCAGAAGATTGAACCAGTAGCTGGAGCAAAAGCAGAAGTTATAGAGTATAATCCTGGATTTACACCTAATGACAAATATGTTGAAATCGTGGAAATAGTTAAAGAAATCTCTAATACAGTAGATATTATGGATGCCAAGATACTTGTATCAGGCGGACGTGGTGTCGGAAGCAAAGAAAACTTCCAGATTTTACAGGATTTAGCTGATGTAATCGGCGGTACAGTAAGCTGCTCACGTGCAGTAGTAGATAATGGCTGGATGCCAAAAGAGTTACAGGTAGGACAGACAGGTAAAACAGTACGTCCTAACGTATACTTTGCTATTGGTATTTCAGGTGCTATCCAGCATGCAGCAGGTATGGAAGAGTCTGATATCATTGTTGCAATTAACAAAGATGAAACAGCTCCAATTTTTGATATAGCTGATTATGGTGTTGTTGGCGACCTTAACAAGATAGTTCCAAAGCTTACAGAGGAATTAAAAAAGGTTGTAAAATAAGCCCTATTAAAAATATATAATCATGCCATATACATAAACTGGTTTTATTGTTAAAATTAAGGCTTCCAGAAATTCTTTGGAAGCCTTTTTTAGAAATAAAGTAAAATATAAGAATATTTTTTAATAAAATTGTATATATATGGAAGAATTATTTTGTTGTAATAAATGTAAATTATTAAGGGCATTATATATTATAAAATGTATATAAAGTGTAACAGTTCAGCCTTCAGTAAAATTCGAGGATTTTTGCAGTG
>CAJTXH010000224.1 GCA_910580005.1 uncultured Lachnospiraceae bacterium
TATGCCTGCCAGCCTATGGCTCAGTTTTAACAGCTTCTTTTCCGCTTTCTTTATGTTTTCTGTTTTGGAATAGCTGTTTCCTTGTCTGTTCCTCTCATATTTGCGGGATATCTGCCTTTGCATCCTGCGTTTCTTTTTCTTTAACCTTCTTATTGCCTGTGTTTTATTTATATTGATATTTGCCGGCTTTGTATCACTGCATACAGCTAAATCCTTAATGCCTAAGTCAATTCCAATGCCGCAGTTTTCCGGTTTTTCTGTATGGTCCTGGTATTCTATGCCTACGCTGATAAACCAGTGCAGTCCATCAAATGTAATTCTTGGGTTGTAATATTTACTTCCTATCGGGATTCTGCCTTTTTCCGCCAGCCTGACCCAGTTGAATTTCTGCCTGTTCTTTTTTCTGCCTGCTGTTAACTTTTCCAATTTCACATGCGTATTGGTAAACTGTATCTTACAAGTGTCAACATAAAATGATGGCTTCGATTTCTTCCTGCTTTTAAATTTGGGCAGTTCCGCCCTGCCTGCAAAGAAATTTTTATATGCTGTACACGCATCCTTGATTGCCTGTTTCGTGATATTATTTGAATATTCTTTCAGCCATGCATATTCCAGTTCTTCCTTTAGTCTGGTGAATGCACGCCTTAATTCACCGTCCGGCACAAATTTTCCGCCTGCTTCGTAGCTGCGCTGCTGTATATCCAACGTCCAGTTTTATCCCAGTCCCTTAAAGTCTGCGGCGTTCTTCCAATTAATTTCGCAAATTTACCTATAGAATAAAACTTCATAAATATTCACCTCATAATCAATCTATCATAGTGGATCAAAAATTTCAATATATTTATAAAGTTTTACAAAGTATTTCAACCTGTATTTATGCCTCCATGTATCTGCTTTTAACCTATATTCCTTTTGTAATTTTAGATAATGACTCTTCTACTTCCTTAACAGGAAAAGTATATTCGCTTTTCTCCAAAAAAGGTATAAAAAACATACATGCATTCCGATACATAGTTCCCCGATACAGAAGCAATATCTCCTGTGTACCATTGCCCCAGCTGTCCTTTTGCGGACTTTCTGATATCTGATAATTGTCAAGAATTTCATTTAAAATACAAGGCTGTAATTTATCAAACCCTTTTTCCATTTCATTTATAAATAAGTTATAGTCAGCAATATCTTCATCGTATATACATTTTTTACGGATTTTTTTCATTATATCATTGTATTGTGCTATCCATGTATCATAATAAAGTTGTTGG
>CAJTXH010000225.1 GCA_910580005.1 uncultured Lachnospiraceae bacterium
TTCAGGGTTGTTTTACTGTTCAGTTATCAATGTGCTTTATTTTGCTGGCTTTCTTGCGCCAACGTGTTATATACTACCATATATGTAAAATCTTGTCAACAACTTTTTTAAATTTTTTTTAATACCATTATACCAGTGCTAAAAGCACTGGTATAATATAAAAGAAATGTCCCTGGCACAGAAACCATCCATCAAACTACATTATTTGCTAATTTTCATTGTTTTCTTATATCCAGTCTTTGCTTTAAATAACTTTTTATAATTTTTGAGCGAAGCACCAGGAACTTTTATTACAGCCTTTTTACCAATTCCATTAACAGCTTTATTTCCTATAGATTTCAATTTCTTAGAATTAATAGTAATTTTATTTAACTTTTTACAATTATTAAATGACTTATTGCCAATGCTCGCAATATTTTTACCAATTACTACAATTTTTAAATTGCCATATCCAGCAAAAGCATTACCCGCAACAGATATTACTTTAAATGCTTTTCCATTAATCTTAATACTGTTTGCAACACTTAATTTTTTAAACCCTTTATTATTTTTCTTATTTTCAGAGCCTGTAAGAGTAACTTCGCCTGTACCATTTGAGTTTACTTTGGTTACTTCATATTTCATTTTCTTTACAGTAGTTTTATAACCAACTTTCACAGAAACAGAGGAAGAAGCAGCACTAATAGATACCTTAACCGGCTTTTCCTGGTCTTCCTCTGACCCATCGCCAAGCTGTCCGCTGTCATTACTTCCCCAGCAATACAGTTCACCACTCTTTGTTACTGCTGCACTATGGGAATAACCAGCAGAAACAGAAGCTACATTATTAAGTACCTTAACTGGCTTTTCCTGGTCTTCTCCTGTACCATCGCCTAACTGTCCATTTACATTACTTCCCCAGCAGTATAAGGCACCATTCTTTGTCACCGCCATACTATGCGCACTTCCTAAAGATACTGATGCCACATTACTAAGGATTTTAACCGGCTTAGCCTGTGAGTCTCCCGAAGCATCACCTATCTGTCCACTGTCATTATTGCCCCAGCAGTATAAATCGCCTTTTTTTGTTATTGCTGCGCTATGTAATTCCCCTAGGGCTACAGTTGCTACATTACTAAGGACTTTAACCGGCCTTGTCTGGTCTTCTTCTGAAGCATCACCTATCTGTCCGCTGTCATTACTTCCCCAGCAATATAAGTCACCATTTTTTGTTACTGCTGCACTATGTGCATAGCCTAAAGCTACAGTTGCTACA
>CAJTXH010000226.1 GCA_910580005.1 uncultured Lachnospiraceae bacterium
TTATCCATGCTGATGATATTGTGCCAGGCAGCGCTGTTTCACCATCCAGTGCACCAGCATCTGACACAGCAGTTATTCATGCAGATGATATCGTGCCAGGCAGCCCAGCGGCTGTCAGTCAGGATAATGTTATGGGACAGATGCAAATCAATAATGTGACACCAAAGATAGAAGGGTATGAAGGGGTTGTAACAAAAACAGTGACCCCAAACCAGGCTTCCCCATTTACATTTATAGACATAGAATAGAAACGGAAATTAAGGACTTGGAGGATTGCTATGAAATGGAAGAAGGCTTGCTTTGGAATTTTTATCTTTTCCCTGTTATTGGGTTTAGACCAGGTTACAAAACATCTTGCCGTAATTCATTTAAAAGAACAGGAGCCATTGCCTTTTATCCAGGATGTATTTGAATTACAATACTTGGAAAATTTTGGGGCGGCATTTGGCGTTCTGCAGAACCAACGGATATTGCTTTTGGCAGTAACATCAATTGTTTTATTGTTATTATGTTTTTTTTATTGGAAAATACCAGTGGGGAAGCGATACTTTCCTATGCAGTGTACTATAGTGCTAATAGCAGCGGGGGCAGTCGGTAATTTGATTGACCGGCTCCTGCATGGGTATGTTGTAGATTTTTTTTATTTCAAACTGATTGATTTTCCTATTTTTAATGTTGCAGACTGCTATGTTGTAATTGCCGCCTTTTTTGCTGTTATTTTAATTGGGTTTTATTATAAAGAGGAAGAACTGACATTTTGGAAGAAGGAGAAAAATTAATATTGGACAAGATAGCAGAAGAGAGTATACAGACTATAGAATATACTGTATCAGAAGATGGGGCAGGAATGCGTCTGGATCAGTTTCTATCACAGAAGCTTACAGACGTATCCCGCTCTTTTTTACAAAAACAGATTAAGGAGCAGTCCATTTTAATAAATGGAAAAGCAGCAAAAGCAGGAAATAAACTAAATATAAAAGACAAGGTACAAGTTACCTTAGAACCGCCAAAAGAGCTTCAAATTGAGGCAGAAAATATTCCATTGGATATTTTATATGAAGATGAAGATATTATTGTAATAAATAAGCCGAAACAGATGGTTGTCCATCCTGCTCCAGGACATTACTCTGGCACGGTTGTAAATGCCCTTTTATATCATTGCAAGGATTCCCTTTCTGGCATTAATGGGGTTATGCGCCCTGGCATTGTACATCGGATTGACCAGGATACTACAG
>CAJTXH010000227.1 GCA_910580005.1 uncultured Lachnospiraceae bacterium
AGGAAATATAAGCCTGTCTTGGTCTTTACACCCCTGTTTGTAAATCCAAGCTTTGCCATCTGGTTACAAATACGTCTGGCAATATCACCTTTATCATCTATGTTCTGGGTAAGCAGCACCTCTGTGCCACCCACCTTTCCATCACCCTTTTTATCTGCTCGTCCAGAATTAAAGTGTATAGAGATATGTAAATCTGCATCCGTAACAGCGTTGCATTTTGCGCATATCTTACGTAATACATCACCCTGGCTTGTGCCGTTGTTTACTGTACAGTTTACAGCCTTAATGCCATTCTTTTTCAGAAGTTTTATAACTTTCTTTGTTATATACCTTGCCTCCGTGCTTTCATCAAGCAAATCTGATGCCCCACAGGCAATTTTACCAGACGGGTTATGTCCTGCATGTACTGTTACTTTTTTGATTTTTGTCACTGTCATCTTCCTCCACTTTATTTATTTTTTGTTTCTATATTCTGCATATTTTTTAGCAAAACCTGGTTCAAATTTTCTAATAACTCCTTTAAATAAAAGATTTCTGTATGGTGGCAGTCCGTTTTCTTCTAAGTCAGAAAAATCATAATCCGACTTGCCATCACTCCACATGAAATGAAACATCTGAAAATTTCCATTTTCAGTTATGCGTGGCTTGCAGAAATATATTTTTACTTCTGGGTTTCTGGCTTTTGCTTTCAATGCTTCAATTAAACAGTTTGAATAATATTCTTCTGATATAATTTTGTACAGGTCCATTTTTACTGTACCTC
Source organism: uncultured Lachnospiraceae bacterium (assembly GCA_910580005.1). GTDB lineage: Bacteria > Bacillota > Clostridia > Lachnospirales > Lachnospiraceae > Butyribacter. The sequence continues at coordinate 764 of CAJTXH010000227.1, forward strand.
TGGCAGCCCTGCTACAGATGTAAGCACTGACACTATGCCAGACAGTACAGCCGTTGATAATACAAGTGTCCAGTTTACACCGCCCAGTGCTGTTGCTGCGCCTATGCCTCCAATGGCCGCCTGTGCTACCGTTTTCACAGCACGCATACCAGCCGCCTTTAACCACTTCCTGCTTTTTTCATTTACCATAACTTTTTCCTCCTTAAAATCCTAAATGTGCAAAAACAAAGCCAAGGACTATGCTTATAACAGCAGTAATTATGTAACCTGTTACCTGCCGCCATTTCTCACCGTCCCTGGCTTCCAACGTTTCAAGGCGTTTCCCTTGCTGTTCCTGTTCTTTGACCATAATTTCCATGTTGGTGGCTAATTTTTCAACAGATGTCGTCAGTGCGCCTATCTGGTGTACAGTTTCTTCCAGCTCATCTATGCGGCGGTTCTGACGTTTATCCTCATC
>CAJTXH010000228.1 GCA_910580005.1 uncultured Lachnospiraceae bacterium
TTATGGAAGCAGGCGTGGAATATACCAGGCATATGGGACAATACCCTGTAATATTCCTGTCCCTAAAATCAGCGAAGCAGCCAACATATGAAATGGCATATGAAAACCTTGCTTTTGAAATCAGAAAAGAATATGACAGGCACAGGTATATCCTTGAAAATGATAATCTTACAGAAGAAGACAAAAAAATATACCAGTCCATATTAGCAATGGAAGCTGGCAATACTATATTCGCCAGAGCCATAGCATTGTTATCAGAATGCCTTGAAAAATACCACAAACAGAAAGTAATCATTCTTCTTGATGAATATGATGTACCGCTTGAAAATGCCTATTTTAACGGCTTTTATGATAAAATGGTTACCTTTATCCGCTCATTGTTTGAATCTGCATTAAAAACAAATGAAAGCCTTAAAATGGCCGTAGTAACAGGCTGTCTGCGTATCAGTAAGGAAAGCATATTTACAGGGCTTAATAATCTTGATGTTGTCTCTGTTCTTAATGAAGATTATGCAGAATATTTTGGATTTACACAGAATGAAGTTGACAATTTACTTAAAGCTTATAATTTAACACAAAAAACGAATGAAGTAAGGAGCTGGTATGACGGCTATCTCTTTGGAAATACAGAGGTCTATAATCCCTGGAGTGTGATAAATTATGTAAAAGATATTGTCCACAGGAATACAGAATTTCCAAAGCCATACTGGCCTAATACATCCTCCAATAGTATAGTGCGTGAATTAATTGAAAATGCAGATGATAATACAAAACAAGAACTTGAAAGGCTTATTGCAGGTGATACAATAGAAAAACCCATACATGAAGATATTACCTATGAGGATATTTACAAATCCCTGGACAATTTATGGAACTTCCTGTTTTTTACAGGGTATCTTAAAACTGTGGAAAAAAGTTTCGTAGGACAGCAGATATATATGGCAATGAAAATACCAAATGAAGAAATTTCATATATATACAAAAACAATATAAGGGAATGGTTTATGCAGTGTATTGGAAAACAGGATTTGTCAGGGCTGGTAAAAGCATTGGAAGAAGGGGACTGTGAAACAGCGTCCGATATTATCACAGGGCAGCTTATGGATACAATAAGTTTTTATGACTACAAAGAAGATTATTACCATGGTTTTATGGCAGGGCTTTTAAGGCATAACAATAAGTATATTTTAAAATCCAACAGGG
>CAJTXH010000229.1 GCA_910580005.1 uncultured Lachnospiraceae bacterium
TGGGTGTATATATACAACGGATTTTGCTGCACATCTCTTTTTCATGCTTCTTACCGCATATTACCTGTACCACAAAAAAATGCGCTGGTTCCATTATATAGGAACATGCGTGATTGCTGGTGTAATTTATTATTATTGTAACGCAAAGCTTGATACCATATGCATTCTGTTGTTAGCAGCGGTTTTTGGGATATACCATATCATGCGCTGGCAGAGGGAGAGGGAACAGATACAAACATCGGATATGGAAGTGAGAAATATGCAGCTTATTTTGTTTAAAAGGACCAAGGCGTGCCTGACGTTAAAAAAACTGTTAGGAAGGCTTGCCTTTATCAGTCTGTCAGTGGTTAGCCTTGCCATGTACTTGCTTACGTCTGCTTACAGGGAAGAAAATGAATTTTTAGAAGCAGTCAATTTGGCTATATCAGGAAGGCTGATGCTGGGGAAGAAGGGGCTGAAGCAGTTTGGGCTGTCGCTTTTTGGAAAAAATGTCCCTATGGAAGGCATGGGAGGTTCCTTAAAACATACAAAGCCTTACTTTTTTATAGACTGTTCCTATCTGTTTATCTTACTAAGGTATGGCATCCTGTTTTTGGGGATAGTATGTATTGCTTATGGCATTATTTGTTATAAACGCAGGGAAGATACTGCACTTATGCTAACTATTCTGCTGCTGGCAGTAAGCAGCGCCATTGACCAACATTTACTGGAAGAGGCTTATAACCCGCTTGGCTATGCGTTGTTTGCAGGCATGGGGGAGATGTCGGATAGGAAAGGTTTTTAGCGGCTTGATCTCCTTCTTGAAAAGTCTATTCTTATGTGGCTAAGAGGGCACTTCTGCTAAAATTTATGTATGATAAGCGTAATGATGGTCTCTGTTTTAGTAAATTATACATACACACGCAATAAAGAGTATGGTGATTTCTGCAAATAGAATTGGATTTTTTTTGGTAACTATTTAAGTCATATTGGAGTATTTGGTTTTCACTGTACATATTCAGAAATGTTATAGGAGTTGTGTATTATGAAGGACGTAACAGATAAGGAAAAGTTTAAGGTCTGTTTGGTAGGCTCTTCTGGAGGCCACTTAACACACTTATATATGCTTAAACCATTCTGGAAGGATAAGAATCGTTTTTGGGTTACATTTGATAAGGAAGATGCAAAAAGCCTGTTAGAAGGTGAGAAGGTTTACCCTT
>CAJTXH010000230.1 GCA_910580005.1 uncultured Lachnospiraceae bacterium
AATGATTATGGCATTGCTTGAAAAGTAATAAAAAGGAAGAAATCCCATCCTAAACATGTTTTGAAGGTTTAGGATAGGGTTTCATTTTATTGGCATTTCATAACCAGACATTCTTTTTTATAAAAACAGATGCCATATTTTGTTATATCAGTAAAACCTTCTTCTATTATATCACTATCATAGTGAAGATTTTCTATCTGCCCCAGTGCGTCCATGCAGCCTTTTTCCAGACCATTTATATTGCCAGTTACTTTAAATTCAAGTATTATAGCCCTGCCTTTTCTTATCCTCTTTGTCTTAAGCACTAAATCATATCTCCCAAGACCGCTTTCCCTGTTTGATTTTACAAGATATTTCCCATTGTGTTTAAGAAGCCCTGCAACAAAACCGTGGTAGTATGCTTCTTTATAATCATAAAAGCTTATTGTGTCCATAAGCTGCCCTGTAATAATATCAGATGCAGTTTCACAGTCCCCTTCTTCAAATGCTGTTACCAGTCCTGATAAATCCTGTTTTTCTATGCATTGTAAAGACCATTCCATTATATGGTTCTCATATATATAAAGGATTTCTTCATTTGGTATTGTCATGGAAAGATAAGTTTTACGTTCCATAAACCTTTTTCCTGCTGCTTTAAGGTAGCCTGTAAAAAACAGGAAGTTCCATAAATTATCTTGTGATTTGTATATGTCTGCATAGGTTATATCTTCATGTACAGGTTTTTCTATGATGCCGCCACATGTGAGTTCTTCTAGTTCCTGCTTTGTGTTATCATCTGCATTTTCAATTAATTCACGTACAATATTGTTTGATGATGTATTAGACCAGTATGGTTTTGGAAATTCAGTATTTTTGTGGAATATATCATAAACATAATTTATTACACTCCAAGGGTTATATACCTCTGTATTTCCAAAAAAATATCCGTCATACCAGCTTCTAACTTCATTACTCCTTTGTGCTATACCATAAGCATTAAGGAAAGTATCAACTTCATTTTGTGTAAATCCAAAGTATTCTGCATAGCTTTCATCTAATACAGAAACTGTTTTTAAATTATTAAGCCCTGTAAATATGCTTTCCCTGCTTATACGCAGGCATCCTGTTACTGCTGCCATTTTAAGGCTTCCGTTTGTCTTTAATGCAGATTCAAATAATGAGCGTATAAAAGAA
>CAJTXH010000231.1 GCA_910580005.1 uncultured Lachnospiraceae bacterium
ATACTTAATGGGGTGTACAGACAGTAGTTTAGGAGGCTGTATCCAATTATGGCAGATTGCTAAAGCAAGGGGATAGCAGACAGCATAAGTATTTAGATTATTGCTTTGCGTTTATGCGGCAACCACTGCTGTTATCCATCTTTAATAATTTATACGGCTGGAAGCCAGAGGGTATTTCCGCTGGCAGATGCCTAAGACAAGAAAAGGAGATAAATAATGGAAGTAGTATTAAAAGCTTTAATTCTCGGTGTTAGCCTTTTGATTGTAGTTTTGCTTATTATTAATGCTATCAGTGTGCAGAAGACCAGTAAGAATATTTTTGACCTTGGCATGGATCTGTTGACAAGTAATACGGCAGAGCTGTCTGAGACCGGCATTACACAGTATAATAATGCCATCATTGATGGAAGCAGGGTAACAGAGCTCATTAAAAGTTACTGGCAGACAGACAATTCTGTAGCGGTTACTGTGTGTACAAAGGACGGGCAGAATATCATGTACGATCATGACGGTGCAACATATCAGCTTTTAGGCTCTTTAAATGGAATGCCTTCTGCTGATGCAAAAGGGCAGTCTCTGGCTAACCCGAAGTCAAGCATCCGGCAGGCCTCTTTAGCTTCACATGCAGAGATTGAGACCTATGATGAATCGAATGGCTATGCCAGCAGCAACCCAAGTGTAAAAGGTTATATTAATATGAATGCACAGTTTAAAGGTTCCATCCAAAGGGACAGCAATAATACAATCCGCAGCATTATTTTTGTGCAGGTGTAAGAGAGTAGTAAAATTATTAAATTGTGGCGAATGCTTTCTCAGTTTTGGGAAGGGCAGCCAAAATTGAGAAAGCTGGGGTATGACTATGCAGAACCTAACAGAATTTATCAGCCGCGCTGCTGGAATAATATTATTCCTTTCGGCATTTGCAGCAGCAATTATTTGTGGCAATGTGATTAACAGCAGCGTTGCTTCTGTAAAGCAGGATTATGCAAATGACAGTGTTTATTCGGAAGCTTCCTTAGAAGTTTCCGACGAAAGCATTGTTGCCAGGGAAGAATTGATGGCAACGTTAATGCGGAGCCCGCAGCGGAATGTGATTGTAAGGGATGATGTTTCCAAATATGTCCTTACCATCACTGCTGGGGCTGGCATGAATACAATTTTGACAGTTAG
>CAJTXH010000232.1 GCA_910580005.1 uncultured Lachnospiraceae bacterium
CCTGTTTCTTGGTATGCTGCCTGAATGCCTTTTCTTTTTCCTGCTTTTTATCCCTATGCGCTCCTACGGCGGTGGATTGCATATGAAAACATATTCTGCTTGTTTTATAGGCTCCTGCTTCATACTCACATCTTCTCTGTTGACAGTAAAATATTTAACGATACCCATTCCGATTTCTTTTGCACTGTATCTGTTTGCTGCCATACTGACTCTGATAATCGGTCCGGTTAACCATCCAAATCGGGAAGTAGATGCACAGGAAAACTGCACATTCATTAAGAGAACCTATTTTACGATGCTTATAAGCTTTTTATTGGCCTTATTTTTCATCTTTACCCAAAACACAAGGTATCTGTTTCTTCAAGCAATCGTATTTGTTTTTATCTCTGCTACCTCCCTCATCGGACGCCTAATACACAAGCAGAATTAACTTTCTTTTTGTAAGACAGCCTGTATTTTATCCTGCCAGATTAGAATATCCTGCTTGTATTTATCCCTCAGGCTATCCGGCAGTTCATTATCGAGCTTACAAATATCATCATAATCTTTTCGTGGCAGCAATTTCCTATTTGCATAAAACCACTGCCAGCGCCAGTTATGCAGTAAACTTTCCGCCATGCCCTCCGGCGAGGAAAATATTTCATCAACTATCATTGACAAGTTCTGCCCTTCTTCTTTGTTCAATAAACCGACTAAAGATACATAGCCCACCTGATATATATACGCAATATGATAATCCTTCGATTTTTCGAGGACATCCGAAAAAAGACTTATCAGTTCTTTATATTTATCCATTTCTCACTCTCCATGATCTAATAATAGTTATTATACCTTACTGCATTTATACAAACAGTTTAACCGCCAGGCAAACCTATATGCTTAAAATTGTTTGCATACACATTTATCATAGCAGAAAAACATATTATCAAATATAAAGTTCTCTGTTGTAAAACTGTAGGGAGCTAACAAAAAGTCATATGCATAAAAAGTACGCATGACAATATAGTGGAAATTTATCATGCAAAGTTAGTGTTCCTTTTTATTAGTAAATTGCAAGCGTACTTACTCTAGTTTAATAGTAAACGGTAGATAGTGCGTACCTCGACTAGGGCGGCAAAATAT
>CAJTXH010000233.1 GCA_910580005.1 uncultured Lachnospiraceae bacterium
TTTTTAAAAGATAAACGGCTACAGCCGTATAAAAAAATCCTGTGTATTGACCAATCGTATTTTGACATTATAAATATCCGCATTTTTTTAAGGTTAAACTATCTGCTGGCTGGAGAAAAAGCCTGTGCCAGGCAGAAAGAAATTTCATCCAAAAACATGGAAATGCTTTCTGGGAAATTCCAGAAAGCATATGTTGTCGGGAATGGCCCCGGGTGCATAGATGGCATTAAAAAAATACCCAGCATGAAACCTTCCCTAAGGATTGCCTGCAATCTATTTATCAAAAGCCAGGCTTATATGTCTCTGTTAAAACCAAACTTGTATGTTCTTGCAGATGAAGTACTGACAAGCGGCAATGTCAGCCCAAATATTGATATGGTTGCTGAATATATCGCACAGGAAGATTGTTTTCTTGCAGCCCCAAATGAACTTGCGATGGCCTTTAGCATACGTTATCCCGATTGCCGGGATAAGGTTATCGCGTTTAGCCTGGATGCCAAAACAATCTGTTTCCCTACAACCGGCAAAATGCAGGTTTACCGCAAAGCCTATAATGTGATTACAGCGCTTGCAATCCCAATCGCCTCTTCCTTATGTAATGAAATTTATATTATGGGATGCGATGGGATGAAACTAGAGACAGACAATGGCTGGGAATATGCAGAGGAAATCCTCGTAAATATCGGAATTAAAAGAAATGCCGGTGTAGACAACTGGTACACCCAATACTACAGGCAGCACATCCATTATATGGAAGAAGTTATCCAGTATGGCATAGAAAATGGAAAGCAGTATTATAACATTTCAAAATCGTATATCCCTGTGCTAAACCAGCTTGGGCAAAAGCAAAGCAGCCCGGGGAAATAATAACAGAAAGGCAGCTTCCAGGTATTTCCTGGACTGATAATATTATAGAAAATAGGTGGCATTATGTTAAATGGGAAAACAATTTTAATCACAGGTGGGACAGGTTCTTTTGGGAATCATTTTGCAGATTACATATTAGGGCATTATAAACCTAAAAAACTGATTATTTATTCAAGGGATGAATTTAAACAGTTTAATATGGCAAATAAATATAAGGAATATTCAAATATATTCCGCTTTTTTATCGG
>CAJTXH010000234.1 GCA_910580005.1 uncultured Lachnospiraceae bacterium
TTCTATTATTCAGTTTATAGGACGTAAAAATACTTAGAAACCCTTTGTTTACTTGCGTTTATCGTATGTTACTTTTTCTACAGATAAAAGGTAACAGCATAATTAAAAATACTGACATATCTGGTTAACATTCCCATTCCACTCCACTTTGTATCCTAGCAGCATCCTACAAAACCTATGTAATTATCTTACCTATCTTCTTTCCTTCTGTACCCCTGTTCCATGTACATCCTAATATCTAACCAAGAAAAATTTATTATTCTTTCCGGCCGTCAGATAGCCGATAAATAATGATGTATCAGTGGCAGGCAGCCGAACATAGGCTTTTTATCCATATAGCCTTATAAGGCGTTCAGAAGTCCACAGAACAGCTTTTGCAGCGCCGCCATATTTCTTTAGGATAAGATAAAACAGCTCTCCAAACAGCCGTATACGGGCTTACAGCAGCACATAAAATTATACTAATAGAAATGGCAGGCACAACACGCTGCGGCGTGTCGGGTGCTGGTATAAAAGCACGATATTATTATAATAAACGATTAAGGAGGGACACGCCAAATGGATAATATAACGCCAGAAACTCTATACCAGGAGCTTTGCAAAACCGTTATTGGACAGGATGAGTACATAAAGGCGCTGAGTAACGCGGCTTGGATGCATTATTTGCGGTATCAGCATTATAAATATACAGGTGAAGCGATTAGCACACCAAAGCAAAATATTCTATGCATCGGTCAATCTGGGACAGGCAAGACACTAGCCGTGGAGCAACTCGGCAAGCTTTTAAACCTGCCTGTGATAATCGAAAATGCGTCTATGTTAAGGGGCGAAGGCTGGAAAGGCAGGAATGTAAGCAATATTATTACAAGCTGTATCGACTCTGCCCCAGACAAAAATGAGGAAGAGGCCGTACACAGCATAGTGGTTTTGGACGAGATCGACAAGGTATTTCGCTCCCGTCATGATGACAGCAGCTTCCTTCCGGTGGATAACCTGCTCACATTTATGGCCGGAAGCATAGTCACTCACACAGACAATAACCGCTCTTGTCGGATGAACACCAGCAACCTACTTATTATCTGTCTGGGAGCATTTGATGGC
>CAJTXH010000235.1 GCA_910580005.1 uncultured Lachnospiraceae bacterium
CTTCCCGCCATACTTCCTTACATACTGTATAATACTTACCTTCTATTTGTCGTATAACCTGTTTTAAACCCCTTCTTGAGGTTATATATCCTCTTGATAATTTATAAATGTTATTGGCTGCTGATGAAACAACATCAAGATTCTGATAAGTATTGTCTATGCCTATTTGATTTAGATGATTTATTACGTCCTTATTATGATCTGGCGTAATATAAAACAACTCCCGATGCAAAGGCACTACAGAATGACTTCCTGAATGCCGCCTATAATAAGAAATATACTCACCTGATTTACGAAATGAGCCTTTATTTATCAAATCTTCTGCTTCTGCAGGCATATAAAAATAAAAATCAGTACCCCTGTTTGTTGTTATATTAACCTTCAAGGTATCTGTACCACTTTTCTCCCTGAACTCCTTGTATGCCATTGACATAATTATCACTCCTTATAAACTAAATATTTATTTCAGCACCTACTTACTATTAATAAGGTCTTTCTGTTCAGATTTTTCCGTCAAATCATTTACATAAAGAATAATTACAGATGAAAGAAAAAGAATTACACCTTACCATTCCAAGAATTACAAATGTATTATTCAGAATTACAGGCAGAACCATTTAGAATTACAAATAATATCAGTCAGAACTATAGGCAGTACCTTTTAGAATTACAGAATATTTCCTTCAAAATTACAGATAATGCTTTTAAGAATTACAGAGTACTTCCTTCAGAATTACAGATAATGCTTTTAAGAATTACAAATAATATCATTTAGAATTACAAGCAGAACCTTCAAATTCTACCAGCAACTCAACCCCACCAAGAACCTTCAATCCTACCCCTGAACCTTTAAAATACCACCAAAAGCTTAACTCTACCCCTAAACCTTTTAGATACTACCAGCAACTCAACCCTACCAAGAGCCTTAATACTACCCCTGAACCTTCAAAATACCATAAAAACTTTATTCCACCATTTCACACAATTTTTCCCTTCTGCCTTTCCACACACCAAGACTATTCAGGCAACAAAAAAAATACCTGAACCAAACCAGTCCAAGTATTTTTCACTTTACACCCAAGCCACTGCAAGA
>CAJTXH010000236.1 GCA_910580005.1 uncultured Lachnospiraceae bacterium
AAGCAAAGCCAGCTTTCTGGGCAATAACAGGTGCTTCAAAGCCTGGGAAGCCTTAATTTAAGCCTGGGGCTGCTACCCGGACTATGTTTCTAAGACAGGTTGTACAATAAAGGCAAAGGTGAAGCTGTAATAACTGTAAAATGAACTATAAAACGGTATATTATTTTAATAAAACAGCCTTGATTTAACATTGAAACTGCCGGTTTTCTTCTATAATTTGCACCGGTTTTTTCCATAATTTAATAGGGCAAGGCTGAAAAAAACATAATTATAATAAAATTGTAAGTAGTGTAGGCAAAAAAAGAAAAGGAGGAGTTTTATGGTAAAATGGCGACAATTACTAAAGAGACCATTTTGCATAGCTTTATGCAGTGCGATGGTTATAACAAGTGGTAACTTTACTGTGCCAGGTATGGCAGATACAGTAAAAGCGGCAGAGGAGGCGGGAGAACCGAAAAATCTTATACTTAATCCTGGACTTGGGACAGGAGATGCTGATAACAAAGATGGAGAATGTGGACAGTGCACTGCTATTTGGTGGTGGGGTCATGGTAACAACAATAAATTCAGTGTTGTGGATGATACTGATAATACTCCGGGCAGGTATGTAAAAATCAGTAGAACAGATGGTAGTGCAGATGTTGAATTGACACAGAATGTGATCAATGGAACGGACACAAAACTAGAAGATATTAAGGACAAGACGAAGTATGAATTTAGTTGTCTTGTAAAGCTAGGTGAAGAATGCGGTAGTGAACCCTCTGAAATTAAAGCGGGCATTACAGTACAATATAAGGGCACAGAAGAAAATCAACACGAATATGTTGATATTAGTAATACTTCTTGGGAAATAGAAAATAACCCAGTGGAGGCTTCCAAGAGTGAGTGGAAAGAAATTAAAGGAAGTTTTACAACAAATTTTCAAGAGGAAAAAGTACTAGAAGGATTGCATTTTTTCATAAAGGGAACTGTAGAGTCATTTTGTGTGGCTGAGATTTCGCTTAAAGAATCAACAGGAGATAATCCAGGGACTGACCCAGAACCAGAAGACCCTAAGCCT
>CAJTXH010000237.1 GCA_910580005.1 uncultured Lachnospiraceae bacterium
TGGAAGAAGTTTCAATGCCCCAGCGCATTTTATATATTTTTTTGATTTCTTCTGCAGGAAATTCCCCATCTGGAAGGTTTGTAATTATACATTCATGTATGCCAGGTGATACCATGATGCGCAGTATGCGCAGCGGCATTTCCCTGTACGGGTGTTCTTTGTCCAGGAAAGTTATGGAGCTGCTCCTGTGTATCCTGTGGTAAATTCCAGGGTGTGGGGACACATCTGCATTATGTCTGAAAGTAAAAGCACGTGTAAATGTAACGTCATATTCCCCTGTACGTGGAAGCCTGAAACCCCTGGCAATCCCGCCTTCTGTCCCATCTTTTGCACGCATCACATAGAACATGCCTTTAAAATGGATGCCGCCAGCAATGCCATACCCTTCATACCCCCTGTCCATGACAAATATAGTTCCTTTCTGGAAACTTCCACGTCCCAGCATTGTCATGAAAGCCTTCCTTTAATTGTTTTCTTTTCTGGGTTCTGTTACTATGTCAATATATCTGCGGTTCACAAGGTCATACATAGCATTGGCGTGCATCTGGAAATAACTTTTCTGGTTTTTCCTCCTGCGGCAGTCATAAACTGTGTTTCCCTGTTCCATTGGCAGGCTTATATCTGTGCCGTCACATGCAACAAGGGGATGCCCTTTGTATGTTTCTTTATGGAAAGAATTATCCAGGCTGTAGATAAGATGGTAAAAAGCAGACAGTTTTATTTTTGCCCTTTGCTGGCAGAAAGCAGAAGCAGACGGGGTGCCAGCACTAAAATTAAACAGTTTAAAAAGTTCTTTTTTTAATGTCTGTGCTTCCATGCTGATTATTAAGAACAGGGTTTTTGAGAAAGTAAGCTTCCTGTCCCTTGAAAAATCCTTTCCAGGATTTTTTACAAAGCATTCACAGTTTTCTTCCATATCACTGATAAGTTCTAAAAGTTTGTTTTTTACACACATAGAAAAATCCATTATTAACACCTCCTGTAAATAAATTACACCAGAAAGGCATTTTATGCAATTTTTAATTATAACAAAGAGAGTTTTATATATC
>CAJTXH010000238.1 GCA_910580005.1 uncultured Lachnospiraceae bacterium
ATTTTTATATTTTTTAATTACGTTTTAAAAATAAATCGTAATGTTTGGAAATGTCCTACAGTATAAGGGTTTTCGATATGTTCATTACGATATTACGAAATAAAAAATTAAATATTATATTTTTAAAACATCCATACATATACCATGTAGAAAACCCTTTAAAACAGGGCTTTTACGTATAAGGGCTATATATATAATCTATAAAAAAATTTGTTTCTCAAAAAATCGTAATTTCGTAATTAGGTGTTTTATTATAGATAAAATCACGCCATTTCCAGTGTAGGATATCAGATAATACGTTGGGATTCCGCCTTACGCCATTTCCACATATAGACTAACTACAAATGTGTGCGTAATCAAGATCCCGTACAGCCTTTTCATGTAGGCATAAAAAATAGTGATGCACTGGTTTTATCCAGTGCATCACTATTTTTTATTGGGTATAATTGTCTGTAATCCCATAATAATGAAACGCAGGGCAGCTTATACATATGCAGCTGTATCTGGGCGGTATCCGAACAGGCAGTTGTATGTATCGGAATACTGCTGTATTTCCCAGCCGGATGCAAGCCCGGTGTCGATTTTCTCACGGTGGAATGCATAAAGGTCTGCAATGAGCTTCTGCTGCTCCTGTACCGTCCGGTCATAACGCACTATTTCTTCCGCAAGCCTGCGTAGTCCGCGGGCATATACAGGCTGGAGCTTAAAGCTCTTTAATTCATAAATGGTTTCCGGATCGTCTGCGGAGCCGTCCGGCGTGATAATGACCACATCGCCTGACTTCTTCATGCGGATTTCAATGAATTCTTCAACGCTGGCTTCCAGTCTTTTCCAAAGCTCTTTCATGATCTTATCTATCATCATAGTAGTGATACTCCTTTCTGTAATCCACGGTTATTATTCTGCATCCGCCGCACTTTTTATAGAATGTTTACAGATAACGTTTTATCCCGTCACTGCAGACCGCTTTGATAAAGAGCATCTGCTCGCTTTCTTTTGCTTTTCTGATTATAGTTTCTGCCTGCTCTAATAGTGGGGTCTTTCCA
>CAJTXH010000239.1 GCA_910580005.1 uncultured Lachnospiraceae bacterium
ATATATCCGTCAAAATTCCATCTCTTAGCAGAATAGTCCCACCATTTTTTCTGTTTCATCCTCTCCAGTATTTTTCCTGTAAACCACTCAACTGCAGTTGCCACTGCCATACTTCCCAGAAAAAGAAATACCCCGCTGCTTTTCAGCTCCTGCAAAAAAACCGCCAAGAAAACTCCTGTAAAACCATAAATAAAGCAAAATGGCCCGGATGCAAAACCACGGTTCCTAAAATCCTTTACTTTAATAGTAGCAACTGCCGTTTCCGCCAGCCATGCCAAAAAAGAATATGCAAAAAAGAGCATGGCTGCCTCATAAAAAGTAAATCCCATAATTACCTTAGTTGCTATCCATAGCAACTTTCCCTTTCGTATTTTAACTTCTATACCAAACCTTATTTGATTGATATACCAATGCACACTTACTCCTGTATCTATCAATATTGGTATTTTTTCCTGTATTTTAAAAACAGCCCTCCCGATAAAACAATCGCCATAAACTCTGCAGCAGGCGTTGCCAGCCAAATGCCATTTACTCCCAGAAACACGGGCAGCACAAGCATAGTAACCAACATAAATACAAACGATCTTGAAAATGCAAGAACAGCAGAAATTACGCCATTTGACAATGCCGTAAACATTCCGCTGGCAAAAATATTAAAGCCAATAAAAAGCAATGCCACTGTACAAATCCTGTTCCCTGTTACTGCAAGATTATACACCGGATTGCCAGGACGTGCAAATACAGCTACCAAAGGCTTTGTCAGTATAAAAGAAAGAATAGCTGTCATAACAGAAATAACTGCTATTATTTTCAGGCTGGATGCAACAAGCTTTTTTAGTTTCCCCTGGTTCTGTTCCCCATAATAAAAACTAAGCATAGGGGCTACCCCATACGAATACCCTGTGTATAAAGAACTTGCAAACATTAGTACATACATAATAATTGTAACAGCCGCAACGCCATCCTCCCCCACATAGCGGAGTAATGTCCAGTTAAACATCATTGTAACAATCCCTGTTACAAGGGCTGTCGCCATCTCTGAAC
>CAJTXH010000240.1 GCA_910580005.1 uncultured Lachnospiraceae bacterium
GACGTGCTCTATTACATAGTGATAATAATTGTTGACACTGCCATATTGTGTCTGCGGCTGCCATGTTATTGGATGATTATTGCAACAAATATTGTGCTTGCTTTACAAGCGGTACTGTTTGCGGTTTGTAGCAAAGTATGGAGAAAATTAAGGAAACCTTCTGCTAAAGCATTAAAAGAGTGCTTTTTGTGTGGCAGGGATTTGTTCTTTGAGAAGATATTTACAACAGTAATGAATATTTTGTTTAATTCACTGGCATCTCGGCTTGGAACCGAATTATACGCATTAAACAGTATATGTTCTTCTATAACAACTTACATGAATTATGTTATATTGAGCATTTATGATTTCCTGCTTGTTCGGTTAAAGCCAATTGGCAGCACATTATGTAAATATAAAGAGATGAAAGTTTGGAGGCATAAGTGTGCTGCTCTGGTAATAGGTATTTCGTATGTGCTTGCTTATTTAATGGCAATGCCAATGAAAGGTGATGTTAGTACGTATTCAGTGCTTGGGATTCTTTGGATTTATTGTACTAAAGTCTTTACAGAAATCATAGTCCAGAGCCATACAGCTTATGCTGTGAGCTGCGGAAGCACCAAGCATTTAGTATTTGGAAGTATAGTAGGAGCTGTTATGGGAACAGTCCTTAGCTGCATCGGAGTGTACACACCAGTTGGTATTTTTGCTTTTGCACTTGTTGGTTTCTTTAGTTCCTGTGTAAAGGGGCTTTTATACCGATTTGTATCAAAAAAGATAGCAGCAGAAGGCTAAATGTAGGAGGGTGAAATGATTTAGGTTTTGTAATAAATGAAATTTTCTGTCTGATTGGTGGATTCATTATTTGGTAACAATTTGGGGATTTGAGTATTCCCGGTTATTGCCATTATAGAAAGATGTGTTGTATTTTTATAAATAGGGAGTTTTTGGGTATCAAGTGCAGTTATCTAAGGAAAGTGTAAGGCAGAATAAACGCATGAATGAAAAAAACAAACATTTTTTGAGTTTTTTTGTTATAT